>CABXUL010000031.1 GCA_902515395.1 uncultured Bacteroidota bacterium
GCAAACCCCTCAAGGGAGGAAAGTAATACCCTTCTGAGAGCATTACCTACTGTAAGACCGTATCCCGGCTCTAATGGACGAAATTCAAATTTGCCCTCAAACTCAGAGGAATCGATCATAATTACTTTGTCAGGTTTTTGGAAATTTAGTATGGCCATAGTTTTATGCTTGCTAGTTTGTTATTTAGAATATAATTCCACGATTAATTGTTCTTTAATATTTTCGGGAATTTGATTACGTTGAGGAATACTTACAAAGTTACCCTCATATGTGGAGTCATTCCACGTCATCCATTCATAAATAGAATCATTAGCTTCTAATGAACTAGAGATGGATTGTAAAGATTTAGATTTTTCCCTTACTCCAATAGTGTCACCAGGATTTAAACTAAAGGAAGGTATGTTAACGATTTTCCCATTTACAGTAATATGTCTATGAGAAACTAATTGGCGAGCAGCATTCCTTGAGGGAGCAATCCCTAAACGAAACACAACATTGTCTAAACGAGATTCGCAGAGTTGAAGTAATACTTCACCAGTAACACCTTTACTCCCACTTGCTCTTTCAAATATATTTCTGAACTGGCGTTCTAAAATACCATAGGTATATTTAGCTTTTTGCTTTTCTAATAATTGAACTGCGTACTCAGATTTCTTACCTCTTCTACGATTATTGCCGTGCTGCCCTGGAGGGTAATTCCTTTTTTCGAATGCTTTGTCAGGGCCATAAATAGGCTCACCAAACTTTCTTGAAATTTTTGATTTTGGACCAATGTATCTTGCCATATTTTTTTTATTGTGTTATGAATTAGGGTCTAATCCTTTAATAACTTTTTAATGTTAAACTCTTCTTCTTTTGGGCGGTCGACAACCATTATGAGGTAGTGGAGTAACATCAACTATTTCAGTTACTTCAATACCATTATTATGAAGCGTTCTGATAGCAGACTCCCTTCCATTTCCAGGTCCTTTGACATAAACTTTGACCTTTCTTAAACCAGCTTCCATAGCGACTTTAGAAACATCTTCGGCAGCTGTTTGAGCTGCGTAAGGCGTATTTTTTTTCGAGCCTCTAAAACCCATTTTGCCTGCTGAGGACCAGGCTATAACCTCTCCCTTCATGTTTGTTAAAGAAATAATAATATTATTAAAAGATGCAGTAATGTGTGCTTCACCGTTAGATTCAACAATAACTTTTCTTTTTTTACTGATAACTTTTGCCATGGTTATATATTATTTAGTGACTTTCTTTTTATTAGCGACAGTTTTTCTTTTTCCTTTTCGAGTTCTTGAATTATTCTTTGTTCTTTGTCCTCTAAGAGGTAATCCAGATCTATGTCGAATACCACGATAACTTCCTATATCCATCAATCGCTTGATATTAAGTTGCAATTCAGAGCGTAATTCTCCTTCAATTTTAAAATCGCCAACGGCATCACGTATTCTACCTGTCTCTTCATCTGTCCAGTCGGAAACTTTAGTGTCCTCGCTTACTTTAGCTAATGCCAAAATATTTTGAGCACGACTTTTGCCTATACCGTAAATATAGGTTAATGCAATTACTCCTCTTTTTTGTTTGGGTATGTCTACTCCTGAAATTCTAGCCATAATTTAACCTTGTCTTTGTTTGAATCGAGGATTCTTTTTATTTATAACGTATAAACGTCCTTTTCTTCGGACTATTTTGCAATCCGCACTTCTTTTCTTTAGTGAAGCTCTAACTTTCATCTTTCTTTTTTTAAAATCTATATGTTATCCTTGCTTTTGATAAATCATAGGGACTCATTTCTAATTTTACTTTATCTCCAGGTAGTAACTTAATATAATGTAAACGCATCTTACCCGAAATATGAGCGGTTACCACATGACCATTTTCCAGCTCGACTCTAAACATTGCGTTAGATAATGCTTCGATTATGGTGCCCTCCTGTTCTATTGCTGCTTGTTTTGCCATTTTTATATTGTTCCTGCTCTTCTATTCCTGCTAGTCTTTGACATTAGTCCGTCATAATGACGGTTCAATAAATAAGAATTCACCTGTTGAATTGTATCAATAGCTACACCAACCATGATTAAAAGTGAAGTTCCACCATAAAATAAGGCCCAACCTTGTTGTATTCCAATTAATTTTACAACTAAAGCCGGAAAAACAGCTATAGCAGCTAAATATAAGGAACCCGGAAATGTAATATGAGACATTACGGTATCTAAGAATTCAGAGGTCTCATTACCCGGACGAATTCCAGGGACAAAACCACCACTTCTTTTTAGGTCTTCTGACATTTTATTAGTAGGAACAGTAATCGCAGTATAAAAAAAAGTGAAAACTATAATCAATAATGCAAATAATAAATTATACCATAAACCAAAGATGTCAGAAAAATTTGTTTGTAACCATTGCCCAAATGATGAATCCCCAAATGCACCTCCAACATATGCTGGAGCAAACATTAAAGCTTGAGCAAAAATAATAGGCATTACTCCAGAGGCATTTAATTTTAGAGGGATATATTGTCTCGATCCAAAAACATTTTTTTCGTTTGATCCTCCTGATGTTCTTCTGGCATACTGGACAGGAATCTGTCTTACTGCCATCACTAATAAGACACTAAATAAAATAATAATTACCCATAATACCAACTCAATAGAAATCATCATAAGACCTCCGTTGTTTTCTGAAACACGTGAAACAAACTCTTGTGTAAAAGAAAGTGGAAGATTGGCAATAATACCAACCATAATCAATAGTGAGATACCATTACCTATTCCTTTATCAGTTATTTTTTCTCCAAGCCACATAGCAAAAATAGTTCCAGTTACCAGAATGATAACTGAGGAAAACATAAAAAGTGGTCCGCGACCTAGCACAAAAGCAGTATCTGGAACACCAAGTGCAGAAAGTCCATAGAGGTAGGCTGGTGCCTGAACTACACAAATTAAAATAGTTAGCCACCTTGTGATTTGAGTTCTTTTTCTATTTCCGCTTTCTCCTTCTTTCTGAAGTTTTTGAAGATATGGAACTGCTATTCCCATTAATTGTACAACTATAGATGCAGATATATAGGGCATAATTCCTAATGCAAAGACAGAGGCATTTGCAAAAGCACCGCCTGTAAAGGCATTAAGTATTCCCAAAAGCCCTCCTCCATCTGTTCTGTTAGAAAGTTCAGCTAATTGAACAGAATCAATTCCAGGTAAAACCACTTGAGCCCCTAACCTATATACTAGTAAAAGAGTCATGGTTGTAATTATTCGCCCACGAAGTTCCTCAATGTTGTATATATTTAAAATGGTCTCGATAAACTTTTTCATCTAAATAGAATTATATTTTGATAGCTTCACCTCCAGCAGCTTCGATTGCAACCTTAGCGGTTTCTGAAAACTTATGAGCAGAAACTTTAAGAGGGGCCTCTAATTTTCCTCTACCTAATATTTTTAAAAATTCATTTTTTCCAACTAAACGCAGTTCAACAAATTTATCGAAAGTAACTTCTTTTTTAACTTTCTTTTGATTGACGAGATCTTGAAGTGTGTCTAGGTTAACTACATTATGGAAAACTCTGTTAATATTAGTAAAACCAAACTTTGGCACTCGGCGCTGAAGGGGCATCTGTCCTCCTTCGAATCCTATTTTTTTGGAGTATCCTGAACGAGACTTTGCACCTTTATGACCTCTTGAAGAAGTGCCACCTTTTCCAGTTCCTTGGCCTCTTCCGACACGCTTACCGGCATTTAAATTAGATTGTTCGGCTGGTTTTAAATTGTGTAAACTCATTATTAAACTTCTTTTGTTTTGACTAAGTGTTTCACCTTATTTATCATACCAATAATATTGGGTGTATTCTCATGGATAACTTCTTTCCCAATACCACGAAGTCCTAATGCTTCGAGAGTTCTTTTTTGGGAACGCATTTTTTTTATGCTACTTTTAACTTGAGTTACCTTAATCTTGATCATAATCTTCAATATTATCCATTAAAAACTTTTTCTAAACTTACGCCTCTTTGTTTAGCAATAGTTTGAGGACTTCTAAGTAGTAAAAGGGCATCAAATGTGGCTTTAACCACATTGTGAGGGTTAGAAGATCCTTGTGATTTTGATAGAACATTATGAACCCCTACAGCCTCTAATACTGCACGAACCGCGCCGCCAGCAATTACTCCAGTACCCTCAGATGCTGGTTTTAAAAATACTTTAGCACCACCATATTTTCCTTTTTGTTCATGAGGTAAAGTACCATTATTAATTGGAATACGAACTAAGTTTTTCTTAGCGTCTTCAACTGCCTTGGCAATAGCCTCAGAAACCTCTTTAGATTTTCCTAATCCCTGACCAACGACTCCATTTTCATCGCCAACTACTACAATAGCGGAAAATCCAAAAGCTCTTCCTCCCTTGGTTACCTTAGTCACTCTTTGAACCCCCACCAAGCGATCTTTTAAATCTAATCCTGCTGGTTTTACCAATTCAATATTTTTATAATCTTGATACATATATTTTTTTTAAAATTTTAAACCCGCCTCTCTAGCACCCTCAGCAAGTGATTTTACCCTACCATGATATAAATATCCACTGCGATCAAAACTTATCGTATTTATTCCTGCCTTAGCAGCTCGATCTCCAACTAGTTTACCAACTAATTGGGCTTCTGCAATTTTATTTTCTGATTTAGCATCTATAATCTCTTTATCCCGTGAAGAGGCAGAAGCTAATGTTTTTCCATTGACGTCGTCAATTACTTGGGCATAAATTTCCCTATTACTACGGTAAATAGACAATCTAGGTTGCTTTTCTGTTCCAGCAACTGTTTTTCTAATTCTTAAATGAATCCTATTTCTTCTAGCGGATTTTGTTAGTGCCATAATTATTATGCTGATTTTCCTGCTTTTCTTCTTATTTGTTCTCCAATGAATCTAACCCCTTTTCCTTTATATGGTTCAGGTTTTCTGAAAGATCTAATTTTAGCAGCTACATATCCAAGTAATTGCTTATCATGTGAAGTGAGTTTCACAATTGGGTTTTTACCTTTCTCAGATATCGTTTCAACCTTGACTTCTGGAGCAATATCAAAAAGAATATTGTGGGAAAAACCAAGAGCAAGGTCTAATTTTTGGCCTTGATTACTTGCGCGATAACCAACCCCAACTAATTCTAATTCTTTAGTAAAGCCAACCGAAACACCTTCAATCATATTACTAACCAATGCTCTATACAAACCATGTTTAGCTCGGTCGTCTTTGTGATCAGAGGGACGTTTTAATTTCAAAACACTATCTTCAATACTAAAAGTTACAACGTCATATGTTTGAGTTAATTCTCCCAATTTACCCTTAATATTAATGCTATTGGTTTGAATATCAACACTGACACCTTCTGGAATAATAATTGGATTGTTACCTATTCTTGACATTTTAATTTTTTTTCTTCAATATTAATATACGTAGCAAAGTAATTCTCCACCAATATGTTTTGATTCGGCTTGCTTCCCAGTCATTACACCTTTTGAAGTTGAAACGATTGAAACACCCAATCCATTAAGAATTCGGGGATAATTCCCTGCAGAAGCATATTTACGTAAACCAGGTGAGCTAATTCTTTGTAATTTCTTTATTACAGGTTCTTTGGTTAAGTTATCATACTTCAATGCAATCTTGATATTTCCTTGATGATTCGATGTTTCTTCGAACTTATAGCTAAGTATGTATCCTTGATCATAAAGTATTTTAGTCATCTCTTTCTTTAAATTAGATGCGGGTATATCAACAACCTTACGACCGGCAGTGTTAGCATTTCTAATTCTAGTTAAATAATCAGCAATAGGATCTGTAAACATAATTATCTTTATTTAATTACCAACTGGCTTTTGTTACACCTGGGATTAAACCTTTATTTGCCATTTCACGAAAGGTTACTCTTGAAATTCCAAATTGTCGGATATATCCTTTAGGACGACCTGTCAATTTACAACGATTATGCATTCTCACTGGAGATGCATTTCTTGGCAGTTTATGCAAAGCTTCGTAGTCTCCAGCATCTTTAAGTGCCTTTCTTTTAGCAGCATATTTAGCTACTGTTTTAGCTCTTTTAACTTCCCGAGCTTTCATTGATTCTTTTGCCATAATTAACTATTTTTAAATGGTAATCCCAATTCACTCAATAATGATTTAGCTTCTTTGTCTGTTTTGGCTGATGTAACAAAAGAAATATCCATCCCAGAAATTTTATTTACTTTATCAATATTAATTTCAGGGAAAATGATCTGTTCTGAAACTCCAAGATTGTAATTTCCTCTTCCATCAAAACCACTCGCTTTAACACCTTGAAAGTCCCTCACTCTAGGTAGGGCCGTAGTAACGAGTCGGTCTAAGAACTCATACATTCTTTGGCCTCTTAATGTTACTTTAACACCGATAGGCATGCCCTTTCTTAATTTGAATGCTGCAACATCCTTTTTGGAAATTGTAGGAATTGCTTTTTGACCAGATATATAGGTCAATTCTTCAACAGCATAATCGATGAGTTTCTTGTCCGCTACTGCAGCTCCCACACCTCTACTAAGAACAATTTTTTGGAGTCTGGGAACTTCCATCAAGTTTTTATAACCGAACTCTTCTTTGAGTCCAGAAATAATACGCTCATTATATTCTTTTTTAAGTCTGGCTTGATAACTCATTACACTATCTCATTATTTTTTTTTGAAAAACGAACCTTATTTCCTTCATCCACTCTAAATCCTACTCTAGTAAAATCACCCTCTGCAGTGGTTAAAGATACATTAGAAATGTGAATAGGGGCTTCCTTCTCTATGATACCTCCTTGAGGATTCTGAGTACTAGGTTTGGAGTGTTTTTTAATCAAATTCACACCTTCAACCAAAACCTTATTTTGATCACGTAAGATCTTGAATACTTTACCTTGAGAACCCTTATGCTCTCCGGCTATTACCACTACCTTGTCGTCTTTTTTAATTTTAATCTTACCCATAATTTCAAATTATAATACCTCAGGTGCTAGTGATACTATTTTCATAAATTGTTTGTCACGTAGTTCTCGAGCCACTGGTCCAAATACACGAGTTCCTCTCATTTCACCAGTTGGATTCAATAGCACACATGCATTATCATCAAACCTTATATAAGAACCATCAGATCTTCTTACCTCTTTTGTTGTTCTAACAACGACAGCCTGAGAAACTTGTCCTTTTTTTATCGTGCCAGAGGGGGAAGCTTCTTTAACAGAAACTACAATCTTATCTCCTAGAGATGCATATCGCCTTTTTGTACCTCCTAGAACTCTTATAGTCAGGACTTCTTTAGCTCCAGTATTGTCAGCGACGTTTATTCTTGATTCTTGTTGTAACATAATTATTTAGCTCTTTCCATTATTTCGACTAGACGCCAACACTTTGATTTACTAATTGGGCGCGTTTCCATTATTTTAACTTTATCCCCAACATTGCAATCATTTTTGTCATCGTGAGCGACATATTTTTTAGTTTTAAGAACGAACTTACCATACATGGCATGCTTTACTCTTTTAACCTCTGCCACTACAATAGACTTTTCCATCATATTGCTAGTTACAATTCCAACTCGTTCTTTTCTTAAATTCCTTTTTTCCATTTTCCTTATGCAATAATTTCTTTTTGCCTAGCAGTTAATGCAGTTAACAATCTTGAAACTGTTCTTCTAGTCATTTTAATTTGTAGTGGATTCTCAAGTGGACTTACAGCATGGCTCATCTTTAAATCCAGAAGCTGCTTTTGGTAATCAGCAAGTTTATCTTGCAAGTCCTCTAGTGATAAATTTTCTATTTCTGATGCTTTCATCTTAGTATATTAATTAGGCCTGAAAATCTTTGGCAATAATAAATTTTGTCTTAACAGGTAATTTCTGAGCGGCTAATCTTAGTGCTTCCTTTGCTACGTCTACAGGCACTCCAGCTATTTCAAAAATGATTCGTCCAGGCTTAACTACAGCTACAAAATATTCTGGAGCTCCTTTACCTTTTCCCATTCTTACTTCAAGAGGTTTTTTTGTTATGGGCTTATCAGGGAAAATTTTAATCCACAACTGACCTTCTCTTTTCATGTATCGAGTAGCGGCAATTCTGGCTGCTTCTATTTGTCTAGAAGTAATAAATTTTGAATCTAAAGACTTGATGCCAAACATACCATTAGACAACTGGTTTCCTCTCTGAGAAATACCCTTCATTCGGCCTTTCTGTGCTTTTCGGAATTTAGTTCTTTTAGGTTGTAACATTTTGCCTATCTATTATTATTTCTTCTTCTTTGTTGACGTACTTGAGCACCTGGTTTATTTCCACCACTACCAGATTTTTTTGACATCCCTACTAAGGGGGATAGCTCTCTTTTTCCAAAAACTTCTCCCTTCATTATCCAAACTTTAATACCTAAACGACCATAAGTAGTATGAGCTTCAACCAAAGCGTAATCAATATCTGCTCTAAAGGTAGATAGTGGAATACGTCCTTCTTTATAAGATTCAGACCTCGCCATTTCAGCTCCATTTAATCTACCTGAAATCTGAATTTTAATTCCCTCTGCATTCATTCTAATTGATGCAGCAATGGCCATCTTAATAGCACGTCTGTATGAAATTCTACTTTCAATTTGTCGAGCAACACTCGCAGCAACAAGTTGGGCATCCAATTCAGGCCGCTTAATTTCAAAAATGTTAATCTGAATATCTTTATTAGTTATTTTTTTTAATTCTTCTTTTAATTTATCTACCTCTTGACCTGCTTTTCCTATAATAATTCCTGGACGAGCGGTAGTTATGGTAACAGTTATAAGTTTCAGGGTGCGTTCTATAATAACATTGGAAACACTTGCCTTTGCAAGGCGTGCATGAATATATTTTCTGATACTATCATCCTCAGCAAGTTTATTACCGTAATTTCGGCCCCCATACCAATTGGAGTCCCAGCCTCTTATAATACCTAAACGATTTCCGATCGGATTAGTTTTTTGTCCCATTTTAATTATCTAAATTATTTGCCCCAATTACAAGAGTAACATGGTTGGAGCGTTTTCGGATTCTATGAGCTCTCCCTTGCGGAGCTGGACGAAGACGCTTGAGCATCTTTCCACTGTCCACTTTAATTTCTTTAACGAATAAATCTGCTTTTTCTAAATCTTTTTCTTCGTTTTTGCCTTGCCAGTTGGAAATGGCAGATAACAATAACTTTTCTAATTTCCGAGAAGCTTCCTTAGGGCTAAATTTCAAAATAGCTAAAGCTTGATTGATGCTTTCGCCTCTAACTTGGTCTGCAACTAGCCTCATTTTTCTTGGGGAGGTAGGGCAATTATTAAGCTTGGCAAAAGTCAATTTTTTATTGGCTTCCTTTATTAGTATCGCGCTTTCTCTTTTACGTTTTCCCATTACCGCAAATTATTTTTTTCCTTTATTTTTTGCTCCAGCATGTCCTCTAAAAGAACGAGTTGGAGAAAATTCACCCAATTTATGTCCTACCATGTTTTCCGTTACATATACAGGTATAAATTGCCTCCCATTATGAACTCCAATAGTCTGGCCAACAAACTCAGGTGTTATTAATGATGAGCGGGACCAAGTCTTAATGACTGTCTTTTTATTATCTTCTATGTTTTTTAAGACTTTTTTTTCAAGACTAATTGAAACGAATGGTCCTTTTTTTAATGATCTTGCCATTTTATTTATTTATTTCTCCGTTCAATAATAAATTTATTACTAGATTTTGTTTTAGATCGAGTTCTAAATCCTTTTGCTGGAATACCGTTTTTGGATCTAGGATGACCTCCTGAGGCACGCCCTTCTCCACCTCCCATTGGGTGATCTACTGGATTCATCGCTACAGGTCTAGTTCTTGGTCTTCTACCCAACCATCTAGAGCGACCAGCTTTACCTGATACAAGTAATTGGTGATCAGAGTTTGATACAGCGCCGATGCACGCCATACATTTAGTAGCGACAGTCCTGGTTTCTCCTGAGGGTAATTTAACAGTTGCAATATTACCGTCTCTTGCCATAAGTTGAGCAAATGCTCCTGCACTACGAGCAATATTTGCACCAGCACCTGGATTTAGTTCAATACATGAAATGACTGTCCCTAATGGAATTTTAGATAATGGCAAAGCATTACCAACTTCTGGAGAAGCGTTATCACCTGAACTAATTTTTTGTCCAAGTTTTATACCACTTTGAGCAACTATATACCTTTTCTCACCATCTAAATATTCAATAAGTGCAATAAAAGCAGAACGATTAGGGTCATATTCAATTGTTTTAACCTCTGCCACTACATCGAATTTATTTCTTTTAAAGTCAATAATGCGATATCTTTTCTTGTGACCTCCTCCACGGTGACGAACTGTCATTTTACCACTATTATTTCTTCCACCAGTTCTATTCTTTGAGGAAAGTAAACTCTTCTGTGGCCTATCTGTAGTAATTAAATCGAAGCCATTTACTACTCTAAAACGCTGAGCGGGTGTTACTGGTTTTAATTTTCTAACTGACATCTAATAGCATTTAAAGTTTACTGAAAAAGTCAATAGTATCCCCTTCAGCAACATCAACAACCGCTTTTTTATTAGCATTTGTCTTACCATTTTGAATACCAGTTTTTGTATATTTAGTTTTTCTTGTTGGACCATAATTAAGTGTTCTAACCTTGTTTACCGAAACTCCATAAACAGACTCAACTGCCTTTTTTATTTCAACCTTATTTGCCTTTTTGTTTACCAAAAAGCTGTAACAGTTATGAAGCTCACTTTGTGATGTAGCTTTTTCAGTAATTAACGGCTTTATTATAATATTCATTACACTACATTTAATTCAAAATTGACTTCAAATTAGTAATAGCACTTTCAAATAAAACCAAGCTTGAAGCATTTGTTATTTGATAAGTACTTAATTCATAGATATTTACAACCTTAGAATTCCTTAAATTTCGAGAGGACAAATATACATTATTATTTTGTTCACCCAATACCACCAAAGATTTTTTATCTGATAACCCTAGTGACTTTAAAACCTTCATGTAGGCAGATGTTTTAGGGGTATCAAATTTAAAATCTTCAACAATTAAAATAGATTTATCTTTTGCTTTGATACTTAAAGCAGACTTTCTAGCTAATCGCTTTACTTTTTTATTGAGTTTTTGATTGTAATCTCTTGGTTTAGGGCCAAAAATTCTTCCTCCACCTCTAAAAATTGGATTTTTAATACTTCCAGCTCTAGCAGTACCTGTTCCCTTTTGCTTTTTAATTTTTCTCGTACTACCAACAATCTCAGATCTTTCTTTAGACTTATGTGTTCCTTGGCGTCTATTGGCCAAGTGTTGTTTAACATCGAGGTAAATAGCATGATTGTTTGGATCAATTCCAAAAACAGCTTGGTCTAGCTTAATCTTCCGACCAGTTTCTTTACCTTTGTTGTTAAGTACTGATAATTCCATTATTTCTGAATAATTACATATGAATTCTTATGGCCAGGTACACATCCTTTTAAAACAAGGAGATTTTTCTGAGTGTTAACTTTTAAAACATAAAGATTCTGTACTTTCACCTTTTCATTACCCATTTGACCAGCCATTCTCATTCCCTTAAAAACTCGAGCAGGGTATGATGCGGCACCAATAGATCCTGGTGCTCTAAGACGATTATGCTGACCGTGTGTTGCCTGACCAACCCCTGCGAAACCATGACGTTTCACAACACCCTGAAAACCTTTTCCTTTAGAAGTGGCTGAAACATCAACAAATTCGCCCTCTTTAAAATGTGCTACTGTGATAATATCCCCTAATTTATATTCTTCTTCAAAATTTTGGAATTCAACTAGCTTTTTTTTTGGGGTAGTATTAGCTTTTTTGAAATGTCCAATCACGGCATTAGTAGCTCTCTTTTCTGACTTCTCATTAAAACCCAGTTGAATTGCATTATACCCGTCTATTGCAATGGTTTTAACTTGGGTAACCACACATGGTCCTACCTCCAATACAGTACACGGGATATTTTTCCCATTTTTATCGAAGATACTGGTCATGCCGATTTTTTTTCCTATTAAGCCAGACATTTAATTTTCTTTTAAATTATTACACTTTGATTTCTACTTCTACTCCACTTGGTAACTCTAATTTCATCAAAGCATCAATTGTCTTTGAAGATGAACTATATATGTCTAGAAGACGCTTGTAAGAATTCAACTTAAATTGTTCTCTAGATTTCTTATTTACATGTGGTGATCTTAAAACCGTAAAAATTTTCTTATGAGTCGGTAAAGGGATAGGTCCTGTAACTACTGCTCCAGTAGTTTTGACAGTTTTAACAATCTTATCAGCAGACTTATCTACCAAGTTGTGATCATAAGATTTTAATTTAATTCTAATTTTTTGACTCATTTTTAACTAATTTTTAATCGGTAGTTCCTTTAATTGCAGCAATTACAGATTCTGAAATATTTGAGGGTGTTTCGGCGTAATGGTCAAATTCCATTGTTGAGGTAGCACGACCAGAAGAAAGAGTTCTTAAAGAAGTAACATATCCAAACATTTCTGAAAGAGGCACCTCTGCTTTAACAACTTTAGAACCAGCTCTATCATCCATAGAGTTAACCTGGCCTCTACGACGATTAAGATCTCCTACAATATCTCCCATATTTTCTTCAGGAGTCAAAACCTCTAATTTCATTATGGGCTCCATTATGACAGCCTTGGCTGCTTTTGCAGATTCTTTAAACCCTAATTTAGCAGCCAATTCAAATGATAATGAATCTGAATCTACTGGGTGGAAGGACCCGTCTTTCAAAGTTACCTTCATTGCATCAACCTCAAATCCTGCTAGAGGTCCATTTTTCATTGAATCTCTAAATCCTTTCTCTACAGATGGTATGTATTCTTTTGGAACATTTCCACCTTTTATTTCATTTACGAATTCAAGACCAACTTTACCATCAACGGCTGGCTCTAAGGTAAAAACTATATCAGCAAATTTACCACGACCCCCCGTTTGTTTTTTGTATACTTCTCGGTGATCGGCAACATTAGTAAGTGCTTCCTTATATTCAACTTGCGGTTGACCTTGATTAACTTCAACCTTGAACTCTCTTCTTAAACGATCAATTATAATATCAAGGTGCAATTCTCCCATTCCAGATATAACAGTTTGGCCAGAAGCCTCATCTGTTTTAACCTGAAAAGTGGGATCTTCCTCTGCCAGTTTAGCTAGTGACATTCCTAATTTATCTACATCAACTTTAGTCTTTGGTTCGACTGCTATACCAATAACCGGATCTGGAAAATCCATACTCTCCAGAACTATTGGGGATTTTTCATATGAAAGGGTGTCACCTGTTTTAATGTCCTTGAAGCCAACGGCTGCTCCGATGTCACCTGCTTCAATAAAATCGATAGCATTTTGTTTATTAGAGTGCATCTGGTAGATACGCGAAATTCGCTCTTTTTTACCTGTTCTGTTATTAAGAACATATGACCCTGCTTCTAATCTCCCGGAATAAGCTCTGAAAAATGCAAGACGACCAACATAAGGATCCGTTGCAATTTTGAATGCTAGAGCAGAAAAAGGTTCAGCTACCTCGGGCTTTCTTGCAATCTCATTACCACTGTTAGGATCCGTACCAATAATAGCTTCCTTATCCTCGGGTGATGGGAGATAGCGGCAAACGGCATCTAATAAAAATTGAACCCCTTTATTTTTAAATGAAGAGCCACAGATCATAGGAATTATGCTCATATCTTGTGTAGCTGCCCTAAGGGCGTTGTGAACCTCATCTTCAGTTATAGACTCTGGATCCTCAAAGTATTTTTCTAATAAGTTCTCGTCGTATTCAGCAACTGCTTCAATTAGTTGACCTCTTAAATTATTGGCCTCATCACGAAGATCAACTGGAATATCGATTACGTCAAAAGTAGAACCAAAATTATCATCATGCCACACAATAGCTCTATTTTTAACTAAATCGACGATACCTCTAAAGTCTTCCTCGTCTCCAATATTAAGTACAATAGGTACTGCGTTAGACTTGAGCATATCCTTGACCTGCTGACATACATTTAGGAAATTAGCTCCTTGACGATCCATCTTATTAACAAATCCAATTCTAGGAACTTTATAATTGTCGGCTAAACGCCAATTAGTTTCAGACTGAGGTTCTACACCATCAACAGCAGAGAATAAAAAGACTAGTCCATCTAGAACTCTTAAGGAACGATTTACTTCGACAGTAAAATCAACGTGACCAGGAGTGTCTATAATATTAAAATGATATCCTTTAGCGTTAGATGAAGGTTTACCTTGTTCTGTTGGGAACTGCCATATGCATGTTGTTGCCGCAGAGGTGATAGTAATACCCCTTTCCTGTTCTTGCTCCATCCAGTCCATAGTTGCGGCACCGTCGTGTACTTCACCTATTTTATGACTCACACCAGTGTAGAATAATATTCTTTCAGTAGTGGTGGTTTTTCCAGCATCAATATGTGCTGCAATACCAATATTTCGAGTGTATTTTAAATCTCTAGCCATTACAGTTTAAAATCTAAAGTGTGAAAATGCTTTATTAGCCTCGGCCATTTTGTGGGTATCTACTCTTTTCTTGACAGCCGCCCCTTCTTCTTTAGCTGCGGCAAGAACTTCTTGAGCAAGACGCAGAGCCATAGATTTTTCATTTCGCTTTCTTGAAAACGAAATCATCCATTTCATTGCCAATGATACCTTTCTATCAGGTCTTATTTGCATGGGAATTTGAAATGTAGCACCCCCCACTCTTCTGCTCCTTACCTCTACGTGAGGCATTACGTTGGAAAGAGCTTCTTTCCATATTTCAAGAGGAGTTTTTTCATCATCTTGTTTTCGCTCATCAACTATATCCATAGCATCGTAAAAAATATTGAATGCAATCGATTTTTTTCCATCCCACATTAACATATTGACAAAGCGAGTTACAAGTTGGTCGTTAAATTTGGGATCTGGTAATAGAGGACGCTTTTTTGCTTGTCTTTTTCTCATGATTGAAGGCTATTTTTTTGGTCGTTTAGCACCATATTTTGAGCGACGTTGCAATCGGCCCTCAACCCCTGCGGTATCGAGTGCTCCCCTTACAATATGGTAACGAACTCCCGGTAAGTCCTTAACTCTTCCACCACGAACCAATACTATCGAATGCTCTTGAAGGTTGTGTCCCTCACCTGGAATATAAGCGTTGACCTCTTTACCATTGGTCAATCTAACCCTAGCAACTTTTCGCATTGCTGAATTAGGCTTTTTAGGGGTGGTAGTGTACACTCTAGTACAAACTCCACGTCTTTGAGGACAAGAATCCAAAGCTGCCGATTTACTCTTCTTGGAAATGGCGACTCTTCCTTTTCTTACTAATTGTGCTATAGTTGGCATAAAATTTTATAAAAACCCAATTTTAAGGGCGTGCAAATGTAAAAATTATTTTTCTCTATTCAAACCCCAAAAGGTCAAAAAAAATAAGTTTTTAAAAAAAAAGTTTTATTTAAAATTGGTATGCATTAAATTTTTTATCTACAATCTATTTTTTTTTATTTTACAAACGAAAAAAATTATGTGAGACGTTTATTAAAAGTGATTAATTTATTTATTATAAATGAATTACTTTTGAATAAATTATACTATTAAATTCAGACATTTAAATAGACCTATATTTGTTTAAATATATGAAAGTAGCATTTTACTCTATTGTAATCTCCTTATTTTTAACCCAGAGCATAAACGCTCAGGTTCTGGTGAAAGGATTTATTTCTGATGATACAGGTATCCCATTACCAGGAGCATCAATTGTTGAAAAAGGAACAGTTAACGGTGTTAGTTCAGATTTTGATGGGAATTATAATATAGAAGTCCCGAAGGGATCAACATTAGAGTTTAGTTTTATAGGTTACGGTAAACAAACTTTTTTAGTAAGAGAGAGCACTACTTTTAATGTAACCCTTTATCCCGATAATGAATTGGAAGAAGTTGTGGTAGTTGCTTTTGGAAAGCAAACTAAGGAAACAATTGTTGGTTCAGTTGCTGTTATCTCATCTGAATCAATCAACAAACAGTCAGCAACCACAATTACTCAAGCAATCCAAGGTAGTATTCCCGGAATAAATATAATCAACCCTGGCGGAATTCCAGGCACAAACCCAACTATAAGAATTCGTGGAATTGGTTCTATCAATGCCGAAGCATCTCCACTAATAATTGTTGATGGAGCACCATTTAACGGAAATCTTAATAGTATTGCTCAAGAACAAGTAGCCTCAATTTCTATTTTAAAAGATGCCTCCTCTACATCATTGTATGGATCTAGGGGGGCAAACGGAGTAATTATTATTTCAACCAAATCTGGAAAAAAATCAACTGAAACATCGATCTCACTAAGTTCTTCTTATGGTAGTTCTTCAATGGCAACTTCCATGCACAGGCTTCTTGATATCAATAAATATACTGAATACTTTTGGGAGGGCTATAGGAATCGTGAGTTATATGAAAATAATAATTCCCCTGAATTAGCTGCAACACTGGCAAGTAATAATTTAGTTAGTTCATTGGGTTACAATCCTTATTTGGTTGACCAGCCAGTAAATAAACAAGGGGACTTGGTTGCTTCACCTGAATGGAATACTGATTGGAAAAAAACCATAATTAACGAAAATGCATATAAAGTTCAACATGGTTTATCAGTATCCGGTGGTGGTGAAAAAACTTCCTTTTATTTTGGATCTAATTATTTAAAGGAGGAAGGTCAAGTAAAAACAACTTATTTTGAACGGGTCGCTACAAGGCTTAAAGTTGATACTCAAGTGAAGGAATTTATTGAAACTGGACTTAATATTTCTTACACCTCCTCAAAACAGAATTCACCTAACCAATCTGGCTCAGCATTCTCAAACTCAATTCAATGGATTTATTCCTTACCAAGCTACTACCCAATATATAGACGGAACAATAATGGTGAGCTTATGACTCAGAATGGAAAAGATTTTATTTTAGATTATGGCGGTAATAATTTGCAGACTATAAATGGTGTTCGACCAGCCTTCTCCGGTGAAAATGCTTACGGCGCAATTATAAACAATGAAATACTGAACCGTAACAGCTACATATCTTTAAATGGTTACTTAAAATTTGAATTATTAAAAAAGTTAAATTTTAATTCACAATTTACTTATGAAAATGCAACAGTAGATAATTTCCGTTTTGATAACAACCAATTTGGAGCTGCAGCAAGTGTAGACGGAAGGGTTTCACAAATCAGAAACTTTTTCACAACCATAAACGCAATACAAACAATTAACTACAATAATACTTTGGGAGCTCACACTATCAAAGCAGACGCTATTTTTGAAACTTATGAATTTGAGGAGAACTTTATGAGTGCTCGAGGTACTGGTTTTTTACCAAATATAAGTGTTTTAAATGGTAGTACTTCTCCGGAAAGTGTTGGAGGGGCAATAAATAAGGAGAGATTACTCAGTATGATTTGCCGAATAAATTATGGTTTTAAACGAAAATTTATTTTAGAAGCATCTTTTAGAAGGGATGGATCATCAAAATTTTCAAGAGAAACGCGTTGGGGGTCGTTTTTTTCGACAGGTGCATCATGGGTTTTGTCTAATGAAAGTTTTATTAAAAATATTGACTGGATAAATAATTTGAAGCTTAAAGCTTCTTATGGTGAGCTGGGTAACAATAGAGGAATAGGCTTTTTCCCTTACATGCAAGTTTTTGAAACTGGATTTAGTCAGCTTAACAAGCCAGGAATATTATCACTTGAATTTGTAGATCCAAATCTTAGTTGGGAAAAAACTGCACTTACAAATATTGGAGTTGAATTTTCTTTTTTTGAAAACAGAATAAACGGTAGTGTAGAATATTATAACAAAGAGTCCATTGATTTAATTTATGATCAACCCCTTGCCTTATCTACAGGTAATGAATCTGTAAAAACAAATGTCGGTGCCGTTAAAAATTCTGGATTAGAATTTTCTTTTAACAGTAATATTTTAAGCCGAGCTAATGGTACTTCTCAATTCAAATCTGGTCAAAGTAATTTTGAATTAAATCTAGGATTAAATTTTTCATTTGACAAAAATGTAATTACTGAGCTTACCCAAAAAGAATTTATTGATGGAAATAAAAAATGGCAAGTTGGAAAATCCCTTTTCGAATTTTTCATGCCTAAGTCTGCAGGTGTTGATTTTAGAGACGGCTATCAAATGTGGTTTAAAGATATTGTAACAGATCAAGGTGTTCGTACAGGTGAACAAATTAAAACAAAAGAATATTCAGAAGCGACAAGGTATTATACAGGTAAGTCATCTATACCGTCATTTGTAGGTGGATTTTCGATTAATTCATCATTCAAAAATTTTGATTTGAGTGCGCTTTTCAATTTTAGCTTTGGATCCTACATATATGATAGTGTCTACGCTAGTCTGATGAATGGATTTGAAACAGCTGGTAGGCAGGGTCATCCTGATCTTGAAAAAAGATGGCAAAACCCTGGAGACTTAACCGATGTTCCTCTATTTTTGAATGGTCAAAATGATTTTAACTCGGAATCGACAAGATTTCTTTTTAAAAACGATTACATCAGGTTAAGAGGTTTAAATATTGGATATAACTTAAGTCAAAATTTAATTGGTAAATTAAATTTAGAAAAATTTAGAATTTTTTTTCAAGGTGATAATATTTTCACCTATCAATCTCATAGAGGAATTGATCCAGAACAAGCTTTATCTGGTCTAACTGATAACCGATCACACCAAATGAAAACTTACGCCCTTGGGAT
>CABXUL010000032.1 GCA_902515395.1 uncultured Bacteroidota bacterium
TATCGGCAATATTTCTTTTATTGGCAAACAAGGGAATAAAGAGTGACGAAGATCTAATTAGGTCTGTCGATCGTTTGAGATAATCTTTCCTCTTGGTCCAAGCTCTACCACCTCTAGGTTTTGAATTTCTTTTTTATTAATAGTAAACCTAATCATAGTCCTAATTTTGTGAAATCCATTAATGCCTGCGGCGCCAGGGTTCATATGTATTAAATTTAATTTTTTATCAGAAATAACTTTCAATATATGTGAATGACCACAAATGTATATCTGAGGCTTTTCATCCAAAAGAAGTTTTTTTAATTTTGGGTTATATTTTCCTGGGTATCCTCCAATATGGGTAATTAATACTTTAACTTCTTCACAATAGAAAACCAAATTTTTTTTGAATTGACTTCTCAGTAATCGGTTATCAATATTACCAAATACAGCTCTTAGTGGTTTTAGTTTAGATATTTTTTCAATTATGCCGTATTCTCCAATGTCTCCTGCGTGCCAAACCTCGTCCGCCCAATTGACATGATTTATCATTTTCTTATCTAAATGACCGTGTGTATCAGACATTAGAAGAATTTTTTTCAATGAATTTCTTTTTATTATAATATAAATATATTTTAAAAATTTGATCCCTATTATTTAATAAATAATGATGATCAAAACGATATCTTTATAAAATAATTAAATGGAGTTAAAACGTTACTTTATTGAGTTTTCTTATGATGGATTGGCCTTTCATGGTTGGCAAAGGCAACCTAATGCTTTAAGTGTTCAGGAAGTAATTGAAGATGGTTTATTAAAGTTATTGAAAAAGAAAATACCAATTATTGGAGCTGGAAGAACAGATGCAGGTGTACATGCAAGGCAAATGTTTGCCCATTTCAATGCTTCAATTAAAGAGGAATGTTTAAAAGATTTAGTTTTTTTGTTAAATAACTACCTCCCAAAATCAATTAATATAATTTCCCTTGAAAATGTTAAAGAAACAGCTCATGCACGTTTTGATGCTATTGAACGTTCTTATGAATACTACATTTCAACTGTTAAAGATCCTTTTAATAATTCGTTCCATTATTTTTTAAAAAATATTCCAGATATTAATTTAATGAATCAGGCCTCTAAGATTCTCCTTAATTACAAAGATTTTAAATGTTTTTCAAAGTCTAATACTGATGTTAAAACTTTTCTTTGTGATATTAAGAACGCATCTTGGTCTAAAAAAGAAAGCCAAATAGTATTTTCTATTACCTCTAACAGATTTTTGAGAAATATGGTAAGATCGATTGTAGGAACATTATTAGAGATAGGTCTGAAAAAAAGACCTATTCAAGATATGAAACTTATTATTGAAAGTAAGGATAGAAGCAAAGCTGGATTTTCAGTACCTGCAAAAGGACTTTTTTTAACAAAAATTATTTATCCTTCAAATATTTTTTTGAAATAATGAAAAATGCTAAGGTAGACATATTTAACTATACTTTATTTTCAAAACTAATGTTTTATGTAAAACCATACAAAAACATATATTTTTTTGTTATGTCAGCTGCTATTTTAGTTTCTGGCTTTTCTGTATTAACTCCATACTTACTTAAAATTATTGTCGATGACTTTATCCAATTAAAAGATTATGATGGGATGATTTTGATTATAACATTAATGCTAATCACTTTGATTGCAGAGGTTATATTTCAATTCTTTTTTGTTTTTTTCGCTAACTTATTGGGGCAAAATGTCATTAAAGATTTAAGATTAGTTCTCTATAAAAAAATTATAGGTTTTAGGATGTCTTATTTTGATCAATCTGCTGTAGGTAGGCTAGTGACTAGAGCAGTTAATGACATTGAAACAATAGCAAGTATTTTTTCCCAAGGTTTGTTCATGATAATTGCTGACTTATTAAAAATGGTTGTTGTAATTATTATCATGTTGGTAATTAATTGGAAACTTTCATTAATTGTTTTTTCAATACTCCCTTTAATTATTTATGCTACTAGACTTTTTCAAAAATCAATGAAGACTGCTTTTGAGGAGGTTAGGCTCCAGGTTGCAAATTTAAATTCATTTATTCAAGAGCAATTAACAGGGATGCAAGTTGTGCAGTTGTTTCACCGTGAAGAAATTGAATTTAAAAAATTTACTTCGATAAACGAAAAACATAAAGAAGCTTGGTTAAAAACAGTATGGTATAACTCCATTTTTTTTCCAGTGGCTGAAATTTCTTCATCTATTACACTTGGGTTGCTAGTTTGGTTTGGAGGTCTAAATGTTGCAGCTGGAGGTTCAATTTCACTAGGAACTATTTTTTTATTTATTCAAATGTCGCAGATGCTATTTCGTCCATTGCGTCAAATCGCTGATAAATTTAATACACTTCAGATGGGAATGGTTGCAGCTGATCGAATATTTAAAATTATTGGAACAAAAAGTATTATTAATGATTTAGGATCAAAAACACCCAAAAATATTAAAGGTAAAATATCAATTAAGAACTTAAAATTTTCATATAAACATGGGGAAGAGGTTATTCGTGGTATCAATTTAACAATAAAATCTGGTGAGAAAATTGCTATAGTGGGCTCAACAGGAGCAGGTAAATCAACACTAATTAATCTTCTCTCACGTTTTTATGAGTATGATTCCGGAGAAATTTATTTAGATAATATAAAGATCCGAGATTTTTCTTTAAAATCACTAAGAAGCCATATAGGTATTGTTTTGCAAGATGTTTTCCTTTTTGCAGATTCAATTCTTAACAACATTACCTTAAATAATCCTAATATTTCCAGGGAGATGGTTATAAATGTAGCTAAAGAAATTGGGGTACATAAATTTATCGAATCACTACCTGGCGGGTACAATTATAATGTTAAAGAGAGAGGGGTGATGCTTTCATCTGGTCAACGTCAACTGATAGCTTTCCTTCGAGTTTATATTTCTAATCCAAGTGTTATGATTTTAGATGAAGCTACATCCTCAATTGACTCCTTCTCTGAGGAGCTAATAAAAATCGCTACTGCTAGAATTACTAAAAAGAAGACTTCGATCATAATAGCCCATCGATTATCTACTATTAAAAATGCAGACCGTATTGTTGTGATGGATAGGGGAAATATTGTTGAAATAGGATCGCATGAGGAATTATTAGAAATAAAAGAAGGGTTCTATTCAAGGTTATATAAAATTCAATTCTCTGAATTGGCTTTAGTCTAAATTGAGAGGTCTTCGGTTAATAGTCTCCTTAAATCCTCAATGTTTTTAAATTTACAAAACTGCCCATCTTTTATGTAAGACATTTTTCCAGTTTGTTCTGAGATAACTAAAACTATAGAATCTGTTTTTTCACTAATCCCAATAGCTGCTCGATGTCTTAGTCCAAATCTTGCGGGTATAGCTGTTGAATCTGATACTGGCAGGACTACTCTAGTTGCCTTAATGAAGTTTTGCTTTATAATGATTGCACCGTCGTGAAGGGGGGCTGTTTTTAAAGAAAATGGCCTCCAGGATTTGTGAGCTTATTTCAATATTGGCTTCATCTCCAGTACTGGTTAGAAAGTCTAGATTATTTTCTTTTTCCAAAACGATAATTGCACCAGTTTTTTCACTTGCCATTTTTTCGCAAGCGTTCAGTAAAGAAGTTAAATCTAGTTTAAGTGTTCCTTTATCTTGATTTGAAAAATTAAAATAACGAACTACATTTCTTCTGGAAGCAAAATTAGTTGATCCAATAAGTAGAAGAAATTTTCGTATTTCCTGTTGAAAAACTACAATCAAAGCAAAGAAACCAACACTAATAAATTTACCTAAAATATTACTTAATACATCTAGGTTTAGGATATCGGTTATTTTCCAGATTAAGTAAAAAATCACGATTCCAATAAAAATATTTATAGCAACAGTTCCTTTTACTAGTCTGTATGCATAAAATAAAAGTAGGGCAACAAGAATAATATCGGCAATATCGATGATAGAAATTTCAAGAAAACTTAATTGGTCCAATTAAACTGTTTTTTGTAAAATTAAAAAACTATCCAAGCGCCTGCAATAAATCAGCACATTCTTTGGCCTGCTTAACATCGTGAACACGCATAATATTTGCACCTTTTATTAATGCCACAGTATTAAGGATAGTTGTTCCATTCAGGGATTTGCCTGGAGAAATACCTAATTTTTTGTATATCATTGACTTTCTTGATAAGCCTATCATTAGAGGTAATTCAAAATTTTGAAAAAACTCTAGATTTTTAAGTATTTCATAATTATGAAATATGGTTTTACCAAATCCAAAACCTGGGTCTATAATAATATCGTTAATTCCAGCTTTATATGCCGATTGTATCTTATTCGAAAAATAATAAATTACTTCTTTTACTACATTTTTATACCTAGGATTTTTTTGCATAATTTCAGGTTTTCCAGTAGTATGCATTAATACATACGGAACATTGTAGTTTCCAACTGTATCCATCATTTTATTATCAAATTGTCCACCTGAAATATCGTTAATCAATGCTGCCCCGCGATCCAATGCCTCAGCTGCTATTGTAGAGCGAAAGGTATCTATTGAAAAATGAGTTTTTGGGTTTTTTTTTGTTAATTTTTCTAAAATTGGGAGCAACCTTTTTTTTTCAACTTCGACTGAAACTGGTTTAGCTCCTGGTTTTGTGCTGTAAGCACCTAGATCAATAAAATTAGCGCCTGCCTCAATCATACTATCGGTTTGCTTCAATGCGCTTTCAACTTTATTGTATTTTCCACCATCATAAAAAGAGTCGGGGGTAAGATTTAGTATTCCCATAATTTTTGGTTTACTTAAGTCTATTAATTCTCCTTTAATATTTATTGTCATATTGTTTTAAAATACTTTGATAACTTTATTTTTCGGCTTCTATGATATAAAAAAAATTATCGAAATTTACATTAAATTTTATTAAAATAGATGTTATCAACACAACTTCAATACCAGAGCGTAATGAAAAACTGCAAGTCTCTTTTTAATAAAAAAATGCAGGATTATGGGAGCTCTTGGCGAATCATGAGATTAACCTCTTTAACAGATCAAATTTTTATCAAAGCACAAAGAATTAGAGGCTTACAAACTAAAATCACTCGTAAGGTAGATGAGGGAGAAATTCCCGAATTTATAGGTATCATAAACTATTCAATAATGGCTTTGATTCAAATTGAATTAGGTGTCTCTGAGAATCCTGACCTTGGTTTAGATGAAGCTTTAAACTATTATGAGACTCAGGAAAAAATTATTTTTGAATTGATGTTAGCCAAAAACCACGACTATGGTGAAGCATGGCGTGATATGCGAGTTAGCTCCTTAACAGATCTCATATTACAAAAACTAATGCGAGTCAAACAGATAGAAGCTAATTCTGGTAAAACGATTGTTAGTGAAGGAATTGAAGCAAATTATCATGACATTGTTAATTATGCTGTATTTGCGCTGATTCATCTTAACGATTTTGATTAGTAAATGATGTTATCAATTATTTCAAAACTTTTTTATTCTTTTCTAACACTCTTTGGAGTTGTGACAATTATATTTTTTCTATTTAATGTCTTACCTGTAGATCCCGCTCAAATGATGGTAGATCAACAAGAGGATAGCCAACAGTTAGAACAGATTAAAAAAAAATATGGTTTTGATTTACCTATTTTGAGTCAATACTTGCTTTACCTGAATGATTTATCTCCTCTCTCATATCATTCTGTTAATAATGAGGATTTATCCTTTTTCTCGAAGAATAAATATTTTGGTTTTTCATTAGTTAAAACCTCAAATTTTGTTGTTGCAATTAAATTCCCCCATTTAAGAACTTCTTATCAAAAACGAGGTAAAAAAGTTTCTAAAGTTATTTCTGAAACACTACCAAATACTATTGTCTTGGCGATTTCTGCAATTTCAATTTCAGTTTTTTTTGGACTTATTTTGGGAGTTATTTCTGCTGTATATTTTAACACATGGATTGATAGATGGCTACAGCTATTAAGCACACTAGGTATGAGTGTGCCCTCATTTTTCAGCGCTATTCTATTTTCTTGGTTTTTCGGGTTTTTATATCACCAAACCACCGGTTTGAATATGACAGGTAGTTTATATCAAATGGATGATTATGGGGAAGAGAGATTAATAATGTTAAAAAATCTCATCCTCCCTTCAATTGTACTGGGAATTCGACCCATTGCAGTAATAATTCAGTTGTTCAGAAGTAGCTTGCTGGATGTGCTTTCACAAGATTATATAAAAACAGCTTTTTCCAAAGGATTATCAAAAGTTGAGGTTATCTATAGACATGCAATAAAAAATGCACTTAACCCAGTTATTACTGCAATTTCAGGATGGTTCGCTTCCATGTTAGCAGGTTCTGTTTTCGTAGAATATATATTTGGCTGGAAGGGTATGGGAAAAGAGATTGTTAATTCAATTAATACACTTGATATACCTGTGATAATAGGAATTGTTCTTACAGTTTCTACTTTATTTATTACAATTAACATTTTATTAGATTTGATATACACCTTATTAGACCCTAATATTAAATTAACTAATTAAAATTATGAGAAAAAAAATTGTTGCTGGGAACTGGAAAATGAACAACAATAAATCCGAAACAACTGATCTTATTGAATCACTAAAAAAATTAACTTTTTCCTCTCAGGTAAGAGTAATGATTTCTCCTGCTTTTACTCACTTAGCTCAAGCAAAGGAGATGACTTCTGAGAGTCATTTAGAAGTAGCTGCCCAAAATATGAATGCTTCAAAATCTGGTGCATTTACCGGTGAAATTTCAGCCAGTATGCTTCAAAGTATTGGTGTCAACTTAGTTATTTTGGGTCATTCAGAGCGTCGAGCCTATTACAATGATTCAGATTTAGCTTTGAAAGGTAAAGTTACCGCCGCACTAAACAATGATATGGAAATTATTTTTTGCTTTGGTGAGCAACTTTCAGATAGAAAGAGTAATAATCATTTTGATGTAGTTAAATCTCAAATATCTGCAGGTTTATTTGACTTAAACTCCAAAGCTTGGTCAAAGATAATTTTGGCCTATGAACCTGTATGGGCTATAGGGACCGGTGAAACTGCTACTCCAGACCAGGCGCAAGAAATGCATGCCTACATAAGATCAATTATTGCTAAAAAATACGATCATTCATTGGCCGATGCTGTTTCTATTCTTTATGGTGGAAGTGTAAAACCAGCGAATGCTTCAGCTATTTTTTCTCAACGTGACGTTGATGGAGGCTTAATTGGTGGGGCCGCATTAAAAGCAGATGATTTTTATGCAATTATTCAATCTGCCTAGATGTCTTCTGTCTATTTAGAAATAGACGTTTCTATTAACCCTATTGAACCTTGGGGGGCAATTATGATTGACCAGATGAGTGATTTTGGTTTCGAGAGCTTTCTAGATACAGAAAAAGGATTTAAAGCTTATATACTCAAATCGGCTTTTTCAAAAAATGAATTTGAAAGATTATCAATGTTTTCAAAAGAAGACGTTTTAGTTAAGTGGACACAAAAATCAATCCCTCCTCAAAACTGGAATGAAAAGTGGGAGAGGGGTTTTAGTCCAATAAAAGTTGGGGACGACTGCTTGGTAAGAGCAGATTTTCATTCGCCTATGGGTTATAAATACGAGTTAGTGATTACTCCTAAAATGAGTTTTGGCACTGGTCATCATCAAACGACTCAATTAATGCTTTCCTTTTTACTCAAAATGGACTGTAGAGAAAAAAAATTTTTAGATATGGGATCAGGCACGGGGGTTTTGTCCATTTTGGCTGATAAAAAAGGTGCAAGTTGTGTTCACGCTGTTGATATCGATCCCTGGTGTGTAGAAAATACCCTAGAAAACATATTACTAAATGACTGTAAAGTAATAACTACTCAATTAAATGGTGAGGTTCCTGCCAATGGAACTTTTGATGTTATTTTAGCAAATATTAATCGCAATATTTTATTAGATCAAATACCTCATTATGCAAGGAGAATTGTGTCTAACGGTGTGTTATTGTTGAGTGGTTTCTATGTTAATGATTTGGTTAAAATTCAAGCTTGCTGCAAAGATTATGGATTTAAATTTATTTGTAATTTTAAAGATGATGATTGGATTGCAGCAAAATTTATAAAGTCGTGAGTAAAAAAAAACCACAAATCGAAAAAGAGAATGAAGAAGATGTTCTGACAGAAGTCCAAAGAGAGCATGAGATCATCTTATTTAATGATGATGTTAATACTTTTGATCACGTTATCAAAATGCTTGTTGCTCACTGCGGTCACACTTATGAGCAAGCTGAACAATGTGCCTATATTGTTCATTTTTCAGGAAAATGTGTTGTAAAAACTGGCTCTTATGATAAACTCGAACTGATTTGTACTAAACTTTTAGACGCTAATCTATCTGCTGAAATACACTAAATTCACTGTTTAATTATTTTCTATTTTTTTTTAACAGATTAAAATCCGAAATTTGCAAAATGAAAAAACTAGTCCTTTCTGTTATTATACTTTTTCTAACTAGTGGATTATTAGGTCAAAATGAAAATCTTATGGATAAAACAATTTACCAATTTAAAGTCAAAGATATAGATGGAAAAGTTTTTGATTTTGAGTCTTTAAGAGGAAAGAAAATCATGATTGTAAACACCGCCTCTAAATGTGGTCTTACTTCTCAATACAAGGGTTTGCAGAAGCTTTATGATCGTTTTAAGTCTTCCGGTTTTGTTGTTATTGGATTTCCAGCAAATAATTTTTTGTGGCAAGAGCCAGGATCTAATAAAGAAATCTCTATTTTTTGTGAAAAGAACTATGGAGTTACCTTCCCTATGATGAGTAAAATTTCGGTTAAGGGTAGTGATATGCACCCTATTTATCAATTTCTTACTCAGTCCAAAAAAAACGGATTTAAGAATTCTAAAGTCACATGGAACTTCCAAAAGTACCTTATAGGTAGGGAGGGTTTTTTAGAAAAAATAGTGTCGCCAAGAACTCAGCCATTAAGTGAAGATATTACTAGTTGGATTGAAGAAAATATAATGGCATTTAACTAAAATAATGGGTATAGATATTTTGGCTTTTGGTGCTCATCCAGATGATGTTGAATTGGGTTGTAGTGGTACAATTTCTAAGGCCGTTTTAGAGGGTAAAAAAGTAGGAATTATTGATCTCACTTCAGGAGAAATGGCCACTCGGGGAACAGTAGACAAAAGAGAGAAAGAAGCTCAGGCTTCGGCTGAACTTCTTGGAGTTGAATTTAGGGAAAACATGAACTTTAAAGATGCTTTTATTTTTAATGACGAAATTCATCAAAGAAAGCTAATCAGTGTAATAAGAAGATACATGCCTGAGATTGTTTTGTGTAATGCAGTAAAAGATCGTCACACAGATCATGCGAAGGCATCGGAGTTAGTTTCCCAAGCCTGCTTTTTAAGTGGTTTACAAAAAATAGAATCAAAAGACGAAAAAGGAAATATACAAAAAGCCTTTCGCCCTAAACATGTTTTTCATTATATACAATGGGAGGATTTAACTCCTGATTTTGTTATTAATATTTCAGGTCATTTAGATAAAAAGATGGAAGCCATTAGGACCTTTAAGAGCCAGTTTTATAACTCTAAATCTGAAGAACCTCAAACGCCGATAAGTTCTCTTAATTTTCTTGAAAGTGTTGAAAGTCGTGCAAAAAATATGGGTCGAATAATTAATAAAGAGGCTGGAGAAGGTTTTATAGCTGATAGATTACTTGCATTGGAAAATTTCGATTACTTACTGTAAATATTATTAAAAAAAGCTAAATTTGATTGCTATAATGGTGGTTGTAGCTCAGCTGGTTAGAGCGCTAGATTGTGGTTCTAGAGGTCGCCGGTTCGAAACCGGTCTTCCACCCATACAAAGGGGTCTCTAACAAGACCCTTTTTAAAAATTAAAAATGAAGAATTTTTTAAAAACTTTAGGCATTATAATGGTTATTCTTGGCACTTATATTTTCATTATACAAACAGTTAATGCGGGAGGAGTTCAAATTATGTTTGGAGCAGCTATTGGAGGAATGGGTTACATATTTTTTAGAAGAGCTCGTTCGATGGATGACTGAATATGGTTTAATTGAGTTTTATTCTTTCTTCTCTATTAGCTAACTCCCAAAGTGTATAAAAAATAAGTCTACTTCTTTTTCTGAGTAATTGATAATTAATTTTATCAACAGTATCACTTGGCCTATGATAATCCTCATGGGTGCCATTAAAGTAAAAAATAATAGGAATATTATTTTTAGCAAAATTATAATGATCACTTCTATAATAAAAACGGTTAGGATCATTTAACGCGTTGAAAGTATAATCTAATTTAAGCTTGGTAAATTTACTATTGGCTTCTTCTGAAATGTCATGTAGATCTTGACTTAGTCGATCAGCTCCAATTAAATAAATGTAATTTGGATCTTTATCTATTCTTTTAGGGTCAGTTCTTCCAATCATATCAATATTTAAATTAGCTACAGTATTTTTAAGAGGGTAAAGAGGGTTTTCTACATAATATTTTGACCCTAATAAACCTTTTTCTTCAGCGCTTACATGTAAAAATAATATCGACCTTTTAGGACCTTTACCATCATCAAATGCAGCTTTAAAAGCTTCAGCAATCTCAAGCATTGCAACAGTTCCAGACCCATCATCATCAGCTCCATTATTGATTTCTCCGTCATGAGTACCAATATGGTCTAAATGAGAGGTTATAATAATATATTCATCAGGCTTTTCACTACCAGTAATTATAGCAGCAACATTTTCAGTAGCAATAAGCTTTCTATCTATAATTAACTTCATCGTTTGAAAATAGGAGGGATTTGTGCCTTTGGCAGAGTTAATCCCAAGATTTATATAATGATCTTTCAAAAAATCAACAGCTATTTTTTGACCTCTTGTACCGGCCTCTCTTCCAGCAAAATAATCAGAAGCATAGACATACAATAACTCTTTTAATTCTTTATCTGTAATGGTTTGAGCATACTTTGTTGATGGCTGAACTTGAGAATTTACCAAAAACGTAATAAAAAGAACAGCAATAAATAAGAATCTTTTCATATTTTAATTTTAACCCTTTCATTTATCTGATAGTTTATACCATCCCATAGTGCAATACGCTTTTGAAGTGCTTCTTGAGAGGTATTAATTGCTTCATCCCATTTTATGGGGTCAGTGCCACACAAATTCTTAATCATTTCCAGCGCCATTGGCCCATGTTCATCTCCATCAACTTCAATGTGACGATCAAAATAATAAATTATTTGATCAATTTTATGATCATTATCTCGATTCATTTTTTTTATCATTGAAATAAACATATCGGGAATTAAATCCTCTCTTCCAAATGTAAAAACCGCAGCAATTTTATGTGTCTTACCTTCCTCAATTATTTCGAAAGTAAAGCGTAAGAAATCTTTTATATGGTAGGGTAAATTTGTCTGATCAATTATGTTAAAAATATTTTCCCCAGCTTTAAGACGATTGAGCATATCCTCAATTCCATCGGTGTTAGCATTAATTTGATTCATTGCATTGAGGTACATTTCGAAATGACTAAATGGTTTGCCATTTTTGTCTAAATCTGATTCCTCACCCCAAACTATTTCATTAATTAGCCTGGCGGCAGTAATATTTTTTGGTGGTTGCCATGGTAGGGTAGTGGTGGTAAGATCTAGCTGAAGTTTTTTCACCAATGACATAAAATCCCAAACTGCATAAACATGGGATTCCATGAAATATCTTAAGTCTGATACACAATCAATATTTTGATATATTGGGTGTTCTATAAGTTGTTTTTTAAAGGGGGCTAATTGATTCGTTAATCTTGCTATCATAATCTTTTCTTCAATTTCTTCAAAGATAATTAATAAATGAGAAAATTAGATTCTTAATTTTACATTAATGGATGAAATTAAAATTACTGAATGCCCGAGAGATGCAATGCAAGGCATAAAAAAATGGATTCCTACAAGGCATAAGATTTCTTATTTACAAAGTTTATTGAATGTTGGTTTCGATACTTTGGATTGTGGGAGTTTTGTATCTCCAAAAGTAATTCCTCAACTTAAAGATACCGCAGATGTCATTAAAGAGCTTGATTTAAGTTCAACTAAAACTAAATTATCGGTAATTGTTGCTAATCTTAGGGGGGCAGAGGAAGCATGTAAATTTGATCAAATTAATTATTTAGGATTTCCTTTTTCGATATCAGAAAATTTTCAAATCCGAAACACAAATAAACTAATTGATGAATCATTTGAAGTTGTTAGATGTATATCTAGAAAAGCTCTAAATTGTAATAAGGAGTTGGTAGTTTATTTATCGATGGGTTTTGGAAATCCATATGGTGATCCATGGGGCCCAGAGATAGTTTGTTATTGGTGTGAGAAATTGTATAATTTAGGTATTAATAAAATTATACTTTCAGATACTATTGGTAGCGCAAATACTGAGGATATATCCTCTATTTTTAAAATATTAATTCCCGAATTTAAAAAAATCGATTTTGGTGTGCATCTTCATACTACTTTGGATAGATGGTCAGATAAAATAAATGCTGCTTTTTCCTCTGGATGTAAAAGTTTTGATGGAGTTATTAATGGTTTTGGTGGCTGTCCCATGGCCTCTAGTGATCTAGTAGGTAATATGCCCACAGAAAAACTGATTACTTATTTTACAAGTCAAAATATAAACCTTCAATTAAATACTTTGAATTTCGAATCATCTTTTAATCTAGCGCTAAAAATTTTAAAAATATAATTTATAATAGTTCTTCTTATTTTAATTCATTCTAAATAAAAGAATTATTTTTACAATCCATAAAAGAAATTTAATATGAAATCATTAATAAAATATGTACTAATTGTTTTTTTTTCCATTTCTTGTAATGACAAAAATACTCTTGAAGTAAACCTATACAGTCAGCGACATTATGCCGTAGACCAAAAACAATACGAAAATTTTGAAAAATTAACTGGAATTAAAGTTAACGTTGTAAAAGCAAATGCAGATGAACTAATTGAGAGACTTAAAAATGAAGGCGATATGAGTCCAGCTGATTTATTTATAACTGTTGATGCTGGAAAACTTTTTAGAGCTAAGGATCTAGATCTTTTACAAAAAATCAACTCTGAAGTGATTGAAAAAAATGTTGGCGATGTTTTTAAGGATAAAGATGGATATTGGACCCCGATTACTTATAGAGCAAGAATAATAGTTTATAGTAATGAAAGGGTTAAAAAAGAGGAGTTATCAACCTATGAAGATCTTGGAGATGAAAAATGGAAAAATAGAATTTTGGTTAGATCCTCGTCAAATGCTTACAACCAAGCATTAATGTCATCTATTGTAGCAAACAAGGGTGTTGAATATGCAAAAAAATGGTCTTATGACTTAGTTAAAAATTTTGCAAGAGATCCCAAAGGAAGTGATCGGGACCAAGTAAAGGCAATTGCTGCAGGTCAAGGTGATTTAGCAATTGTAAATTCCTATTATATAGGGCTTTTATTATCTTCCAAAAATGAAGAAGAATTAAATGCGGGTAATTCTGTTTCTGTATTTTTTCCCAATCAAGGCGAAGATCAAAGTGGAAGTCACATAAATATTTCAGCTATTGGATTAGCAAAACATTCCCCAAATAAGTCCAATGCAATAAAATTAATGGAGTATTTGACAAGTGAAGAAGCTCAAAAAGTTTATGTAAATACTAGTTACGAATATCCGGTTAATTCAAAAGTTGAACCTTCTGATATAGTTAAAAAATGGGGGGAATTTAGACCAGATTCATTAGATTTGAATTTACTCGGTAAATATAGAAACGAAGCAATTTTAGTTTTTGATAAAACTGGCTGGAAATAGTAGGGATTTTTTTAAGATTGAAAACAAGAGATGGATTTTAATTAGTTTTTTTCTTGCATTTCTTCTCTTACTTCCTATTATAATAATTTTTTTAAAAATATTTGTTGATAAAGGGGATTCCTTTAAATACTTGTTGGATAACCTTCTAATAGAGTACTCGATAAATACACTATATTTAGTATTACTAACTTCATTTTTTTCATTAATAATTGGAGTATTACCTGCATGGATAATAAGTTTGTACAAATTTCCTGGGCGCACATTCTATGATATACTTCTTTTTTTGCCACTGGCAATCCCATCATATATTATGGCTTTTACTTACAGTGATATCCTAAGCTATACCGGTCCCTTACAAAGTTTTTTTAGAAAATATTTTAATGAATTATACCCCTTTTTTAATAGGGATTATCTACAGATCGAAATTCTTGGATTAATACTAGCATTTGCACTATCTCCATATATATATTCTGTTTCAAGAGTATCTTTCAGTATGATTGGTTCAGCATATATCAATATATCAAAAAACTTAGGATTGTCTTCTTTTAAAATCTTTTATAAAATAATTATACCACTTTCAACACCAGCAATATTTTCCGGACTTTTTCTTGTCATAATGGAAGTCTTAAATGAATATGGAGCAGTAAAGTATTTTGGAGTTAATACTTATACAACAGGTATATTTAGATCTTGGTTTTCAATGGGAGATATTGATTCCGCAATTCAGTTATCATCCGTTTTATTAATCCTAGTTTTTGCATTATTTTTTATTGACAAGATTTTTAATTTAAGGTCAAAATTTAATTACAAATCCAATACAGATACAAACTACTTAGAATTACTTCATAAAAATAAAATAATTTTCGCTCATATCACTTGCTTTACTCCATTTCTCTTTGGTTTCTTTTTTCCTTTTGTCTTCATTTTGAACAATTCTTTTAAATCATTAAAATCAACTGACTTTTATCATTTACTTGATTTAACACTAAATTCTTTATTTATTTGCCTCTCAGCAAGTCTAATTATTATTTTTTTAGCTACTTTTTTTCAATACAGTGAGAAACATACTAAAAATAAACTTAGTAATCTGATAAATAAATTAATATCTCTTGGCTATGCTATTCCAGGGGCTGTTGTGGCATTAGGATTAATTATTGTTTTCACCACTTTCAATAATTATTTTAATTCAGTATACGTTATTGGATCTTTTTTTATACTTATATATGCTTTAGTAATAAGATTTTTAGCTGTTGGCAAATCTCCGATAAAATCTAGCCTTGAGAAACATCCACAATCTTTTGATGACACAGCAGTAAATCTTGGTTTAGGTCCACTAAAACTTTTTCAAAAAATACATTTTCCAATCAACAGAACTGCATTGGGCATAGCTTTTATTCTTACATTCATTGATTTAATGAAAGAATTACCTATAACACTAATATTAAGACCTTTTAATTTTGATACCCTTGCAACTCAAACCTATGAGTTTGCTGTTGAGGAAATGTTAACTCAATCCAGTATATATTCACTTGTCATTATTTTAATAGGTAGCTTTATGTTATTAATTTTAAGAAATTTTATTAATAAGAGTACAAATGTATCTTGATATAAATAATTTAGTGAAGTCCTTTAAAAATGGATCTCCATTAATTAAAAAATTAAATTTTTCTGTTCAAAAAGGAGAAATAATCTCCTTTATTGGCGAGAGTGGCTCAGGTAAAACAACTCTTTTAAAGTGTATTGCTGGATTAGAAAAAATAAATGATGGCCAAATAATACTTAATGGGTTAGTCCTTAATGATGACCGAGTTTTTATAAAACCTCAAAAAAGAAAAATTGGTTTTATTTTTCAGGATTATCCATTATTTCCTCATCTTTCATTAATAGATAATATAACTTTTAATCTCGATAAATCTTTTTTTAAAAACTTACCCTTCATGCTAAACTTGACCGGCCTTGAAAATCTTGTTTCAAGATTTCCTCATCAACTTTCGGGTGGTGAGCAACAAAGAGCATGTATTGCAAGATCTTTAATACGTGAACCCGATTTATTATTAATGGATGAGCCTTTTAGTAATTTAGATTCTTCTATTAAAGGGTCTATGATTGACGAGATTTATAAAATATTAAAACAGACAAAAACAACTACAATTCTTGTTACTCATGATATAAAAGACTCTCTTAATATATCTGACCGAATTTTGGTTTTTAAGGCTGGAGTATTACAACAGTATGCGGATCCAGTGAAAATTTATTGTGAACCTGTAAATTGCTATTGTGCTAAAGTTTTAGGGGGATTAAATAAAATAGTTGTCAATGGTAAAGTAAGTTATATAAGACCAGAAAATATTAGAGTTGTAAAAAAATCAAGGTTTAAGGTTTTAGTTGAAAAATGTTATTTTCAAGGTAGAGATTTCAAAGTAAAAGGATCAATCGAAAATGAACCATGTTTTTTCACTTCAAAGAATCCGATAAAAATTAATAGCTTTGTCAATATTGATTTTGATGCAAATGATTTAATGTTTTTTGATTCAATGTGTGAGAGCTTCTTTCAATAATTTTTTATAATCTATATTGTAAGGTCAAGTAGTAATTTCTCGGAGGTGAAGGGATAATTCCAGGCCCTGGATATCCAGTTGCCCTTCTAGTAAAATAAATTTCATTCCCTAAGTTATTAATGCCTGTTTCAATCTTGAATTTCCCAGTCTTGTAGTTCAAAACTAAATCTATTACTTGATATCCTGGAATTTTACCAATCACTCCGCTTAAGTTACTTAATGTGGCATTTGATGCATCAGTGAATTGATCTCCCAATTTAGTTAGTTGAAGACTTAGAAATAAATTTTTATATCCAATTCTCCCACCTAGCTTATAATTTTGTGATGGAATAAATTCAACTTTCTTTCCCATAACGCCTGGGGTTTCTGAATTTACGTATTCTGAATTAATTGATGACACATTTAAAAACAATGATATTTCAAGTTTCTTATTTCTCTCAAATATTAATTTATCAAGATTAAATTCAACAATAGACTCAAAACCTATAATTTCAGCATCTCCCACATTTCCTCTTTCACTTTTTACACTTCCATCTTTATAAGCTCTTTGAGTGAATCCAATTCTATCATTGTATAGAAGATTAAATAAACTTAAATCCAGTGATAAATAATCCTTAAACCTACCTTTAAGTCCTATATCAGAAGAGATACCATTTTCGTCTTTTATATTAGGATTTATAGAATATGCAGGATTAAATGTACTTATATCAGCAAATGTTACGGATCTGTAATTTTGAGAGGTATTTAAATATAATTCTAAATTATCGTTAAACTTGTAATTTAATCCAACTCCAAAAAGAAAGAATGATCTTTTATTTTGCTGATTCTCAAGTAATGTCTGATTTTGTATTACGTTACCAGCTCCATCAAGATTAATTTTTTTATAATCTCCAATAGCTTTAGTATTAATATACTCATATCTAACACCTGGAGTGATTGATATTTTTTTATTTAAATAGAAAATTTGTTCCGAGAAAAAAGCAAGGTTTTTGTTTGGGTAGATATAATTAGATTGATAACTATAATTTGGATTCTCCTGGTTATA
>CABXUL010000033.1 GCA_902515395.1 uncultured Bacteroidota bacterium
TGGCTCTTCAAAAAAAGCTTCAGGAGCTAAGTAATCTTCACCGTGTGTAATCATAGCACCTTTATGACCTGTAATGGACAATGCGATAAGAGTCATCACAAACAAACTAATAAAAAGATTCTCCTTCCCCTGTAATCGATGACTTACACTCAAGCTCAAGGTTAAAAACAGTGTAATGAGACCCGCAAATAAGTGGGGCTTGAGATTTTCGATATCATAGGTATCATCTAATGATAAAAAATAACCCAGTATTGTTGCAGTTACAGCTCCAAAAAATGAAAAATCAACCCCTATACGTATTGCTTTGTCAAGAGAAGATTTTTGAAGTTTTGAGATGACAACCAATAGGAAGGTCATTAACAAAGAGCCTATTGGGAGATGTAAAACCAAGGGGTGGAATTTACCTAAATACTTTACTATTTCAAATAATGTTTCCAAAAACTAAACTATATATCTAATAACTCTTTTTTCACCTCTCCATGAACATCCGTTAATCGGAACCTTCTCCCTTGGAATTTATATGTCATTCTTTCATGATCTATTCCAAACTGATTCAAAATAGTTGCCTGTAAATCATGAACATGAACTGGATCTTTTACAATATTATATCCAAAATCATCAGTTTCACCATAACTAAATCCAGGTTTAATTCCACCGCCCGCCATAAAAATGGTAAATGAGCGTGGATGATGGTCTCTACCATAGTCTATGTCAGTTAATTTTCCTTGACAATAATTAGTTCTCCCAAACTCTCCACCCCAAATTACCAAAGTGTCTTCTAAAAGACCTCTTTGTTTCAAATCCATAATGAGTGCAGCTGTCCCTTGATCCACGTCCTTGGCCTGACGGCTAATCTGAGATGGTAAATTATCATGTTGATCCCATCCAGTATGATATAACTGAACAAAACGCACATCTTTTTCAATCAATCTTCTCGCCAGCAAACAGTTTGCAGCATAGGTCCCAGGTTTGTATGAGTTCTTACCATACATTCGTAGGATATGATCTGGCTCATCGCTTATATCCATTGCATCAGGAACCGATGTCTGCATACGATAGGCCATTTCATAATTTGAAATTCTACTACTAATTTCAGAATCTCCAAAGGATTTCTCCTGTGCCTCATTGATCTCAGCCAAATGATCAAGCATTTTTCTTCGCTCTTCTTTTGAAACACCTTCAGGGTTTTGAAGATATAAAACCGGATCTTTACCAGATCTGAATTGAACACCCTGATGGAGAGAACTTAAAAATCCATTACCCCAAAGTCTTGAATATAGAGGCTGTGGTTGAGGTTTTCCATTCCCAGTTGAAAGAAGTACAATAAATGAGGGTAAATTATCATTAAGACTACCTAGACCGTAACTCATCCACGAGCCAATACTTGGTCTTCCTGGTTGCTGTGAACCGGTTTGGAAAAAAGTTATTGCAGGGTCGTGATTGATTGCTTCCGTGTGCATAGATTTAACAAAGCATAATTCGTCGACTATCTTTGAAACATTGGGCATTAAGCTACTCACCCATGCCCTAGATTCCCCATATTGTTTAAAGTCATAAAGACTACCTGTTACTGGAAATTTACTTTGATTTGAAGTCATTCCAGTCAATCTCTGACCTTTCCTGATGGAATCTGGTAAATCCATACCACGGAATTTATTCAGATAAGGCTTGTAATCAAATAAGTCTAATTGTGAAGGTCCTCCACTTTGAAAAAGATATATAACCCTTTTAGCCTTGGGTGCAAAATGAGGTAATGGTAATGATCCTGAATGGATCTTAGACATTGCAGGGTCTTCTAAATTAAAAGGATCCAACATGCTTCCAAGCGCAAGTCCCCCTATTCCAAATCCAATATTTTTTAGGAAATGACGACGATTGTTATTTAAAAAGTATTTATTTAATTCCTCCATATCCTAACTTTTTTGTGAAGTTTCATCTAGGTTATAAATCAATAATGATAATGAGGTGTAGACCTTATGATGCATATTAAAATTGTCCATAGATTCCTCTTCTTTTAAATGTATTTTTTCAACTTCTTTTATGTAATCAATCAAATAATTTAAAGTTTTTATTTGGGGTGATCTTCCAGTAATTTTTCGATAGATATGAATAATTTTTTCCTTGTGGGATTTCAATTTTTTAGATAATAAACTTCTAGCTATATACTCTGCTGCTTCTTGAACTTGAGGATCGTTTAGTAGAACGAGTGATTGAAGCGGTGTACTTGTTTTTTGGCGTTCAACCATACAATAGTCTCGAGTTGAAGCGTCAAATGTAATCATTCCTGGTGGGGGGGCTGTCCTTTTCCAATACGTATAAAGACTTCTTCTATATTGATTACCATTAGTTGACATTGTATAACGTTTAAGGGAATTTGAAGTACTCCCTCCTGTTAGTTCATCCCATAGACCAGGAGGTTGGTATGGTTTAACACTTGGACCACCAACTTTGTCAACAAATAATCCACTACTAACCAAAATGTTGTCACGAATCATTTCTGCAGTTAGTTTTTGACGTGGAAAATGAGAAAGATAATAATTTTTAGGATCTATTTTTGATTTAAAAGGGGTAGACTTACTGGATTGTTTATAAGTCTTTGACATAACAATCCTTTTAATCATTTTCTTAGTATTCCAACCCTCTTCCATATATTTCCTTGCTAGCCAATCTAAAAGTTTAGGATGAGTCGGTAATGCACCTTGATTTCCAAAGTCAGATGGTGTAGAAACAATACCAATTCCAAAAAACTGCTGCCAAAGCCTATTAACCGTAACCCTTGCCGTTATTGGATTACTATGGTCAAATAGCCATTTTGAAAGTCCTAAGCGATTTTTTTCAAAATTTTGTTTAAAAGGTAAAATAACCGATGGCATACTTCCATTTAGTTCTATGTCTGAAGGAGAATCATATGTTCCTCGATTAAGTAAATAAGTTTTTCTTAGGTTATCGGCCTCTTTCATCACCATAAGATCTAGTTCAGTTATGCTGTCTGGAATTTTAATAAAAGGAAGTTCTTCTTTTATCAAATTGTGATCAAGCTTGATATTTGGTTTTGGTGCTTTGTCAGTATAAGAAATTACACCATCTTCATCAATCCGATTGAAAAAGTCAAATAAATTAAAAAAATCTTTTTGACTTATTTCATCATATTTGTGATCGTGGCACCTTGCACACTCAACGGTAAGCCCCATAAAGGTCTTAGCAGTAGTAACGGTCCGATCAGCTACATATTCAACCCTATACTCCTCCTCAATAACCCCTCCCTCTTGGGTAATCATATGGTTACGATTAAATCCAGTTGCTAAAACTTGCTCTTTATTTGCATTAGGTAATAAATCACCTGCCAATTGCCAGGTTACGAATTGGTCATACGGCATATTTTTATTGTAGGCGTGAATAACCCAATCACGCCAGGGCCACATTGTACGTTCGGTATCATCTTGATACCCATTCGTGTCAGCATATCTGGCGATATCCATCCACATTGAGGCCATTCGCTCACCATAAGCCTGAGAGGAAAGTAATTTATTGACTACATTCTCATATGCACTGTCACTTTTATCTTGAAGGAATTGATTTATCTGAGCTAATGTGGGAGGAAGTCCAATTAAATCAAAATAAAGCCTTCTTAAAAGTAATTCCTTTGGAGCTTCATTCGAGATATTTAAACCTTTATTTTCTAATTTATGTAAAATAAATTTATCAATATTCCAATTTTCCTCGATTTTTAAGGGGGAAATATAAGCCCAATGAGGTTCCCATTTTGCTCCTTGAGATATCCATTTTTCGATGATTCGCTTTTCACGCTCTGTTAAGACTAAATTAGATTCTGGAGGAGGCATTTGATGAGAAGCACGTGTAGATCTTATACGATCAACTAACTCACTTTTTGAGAGATCGCCTGAACTAATAATCTTTTTATTCTCATTTTCCATACTTTTACGATACCAGTCCTCACTAATATCTAATCTAAAATCTGCTTGAACTGAATTTGGATCTGGCCCGTGGCACTTATAACATTTATCTGAAAGAATTGGCTTTACATCAAAATTATAGCTAACAGTTTCAGGTAATGATATGTTTTTTTCAAAGGAATCATCAAATTCATTTTCCAAAACAGATACTTCACTTTTAGGTTTAAGTGAAAAATAAGTTTTAACACCAAAAACTAAAGCAAAACAAACTAAAAAAGAAAGTAATGGTAATGTCTTTTTCAAATATTAAGTAGGTTGATTAGTTATAAATTTACAAAAAAAAACCCCATAACAAAATCATTAAAATAATTGATATTTAGGGATTTATTAAAAAAAGTCTAAACGGAAAAAAGAGATCTTCCACTCATCAGCTGGTGTACATCTTTTGCAACATCATTAATATTTTCTATATCATCAGGTCTATTGATTACTCGATCGATCAAATCAACTATTGTTATCATATCACTTTCTTTTAGTCCACGAGTCGTTATTGCTGCAACACCAAATCGTATACCTGAGGTCACAAAAGGAGACTTATCATCAAATGGAACCATGTTTTTATTCGCGGTAATTTCAGCTTTTACTAAAGCTTCCTCAGCTGATTTTCCAGTAATATTCTTATTACGAAGATCAATTAGCATCATATGATTATCAGTTCCTCCAGATATTAAATGGTAATCTTTTGAAACAAAAGCTTTAGCCATTGAGTCAGCATTTTTTTTCACCTGCTGCATATAAACCTTGAAAGAAGGTTGAAGTGCTTCACCAAAAGCAACAGCCTTTGCAGCTACAACATGTTCAAGTGGACCACCCTGATTTCCAGGAAATACAGCCATGTCAATTAAATTTGACATACTCTTTAATTCCCCACTCCTAAGTTTCTCACCAAAAGGATTTTTAAAGTCCTCACCCATTAAAATCAAACCACCGCGAGGACCTCTCAAAGTCTTGTGGGTTGTTGTTGTTACTACATGACAATGAGGGATTGGATCAATAAGCAAGCCAGCAGCAATCATTCCTGAAGGGTGAGAAATATCTGCCAACAAAAATGCTCCTACTTGATCAGCAATTTCACGGAACTTTGAATAATCAATTTCTCGCGAATAGGCTGAGGCACCTGCAATAATCATTTTGGGAGATACCTCTTTTGCTATAGTTAAAATATTTTCATAATCTAATCGACCCGTTTCCCTCTCAACTCCATAGAAATGAGCTTTATATAATCTACCTGAGAAATTAACTGGAGATCCATGAGTTAAATGACCACCATGAGATAAATCAAAACCTAGTATTTTATCACCTGGTTTTAAAAAAGCATGAAATACAGCTGTATTCGCTTGAGATCCAGAGTGAGGCTGAACATTGGCATATGCAGCGCCAAAAAGCTCCTTGGCGCGATCAATCGCAATCTGTTCAATCTTATCTACCACCTCACATCCTCCATAATATCGCTTTCCAGGATATCCCTCAGCATATTTATTTGTAAGTATAGAGCCCGTAGCCTCCATAACATCTGGGCTTGCAAAGTTTTCTGAGGCAATTAACTCAATACCGTTTAATTGTCTACTCTCTTCTGAATTTATCAATTCAAAAATAGTCGTATCACGCTCAATCATCATAAATCATTTTAATTTACAAAAATAATATTTTAATAAAAGCTTAAATATTTATTATCAAATAAACTTCAAATTATTTTGAACAATTTAAATACAAATGATTTTATAATTTTTTTAACCATACTTTTTTCAAAATCAAAAAAGACTAAAAGATATTTCTTGACATTGTGTCAGCTAAACAGAGCTTATTAAGGACAATTAGTCTGTTGTAAATCAATGGAATAAATATTGATTAATATTAAATAAAATCTTTGTGAACTTAGATAAATTTACTATAAAATCGCAAGAGGTAGTTCAGAAAGCCCAAGAACTTACTCAAGAATTCAGTCATCAGCAAATTGAAAATGAACATCTTTTTAAAGCGCTAATGGAAGCAGATGATAATGTTTTGCCTTTCGTTTTTAAAAAATTACAGGTAAATTTCTCCCTACTAAAAAAAATGACAAATAGTTCTCTCAAAAGCTTACCAAAAATATCCGGAGGGAACTTGACGCTATCGACAGAAGCTTCGAAAACTTTAATTAACGCAATTAATATTTCCAAAGTACACAAAGATGAGTTTGTTGCAACTCATCACCTGTTAACCGCATTATTTGAGTCTGATGGTGGCGTTAGTCAAATGTTAAAAGACCAGGGTATCACAAAGAAGAATTTAAAAGAAACACTTAATCAATTACAAAAAGGAGAAAAAATAACTTCAGCTTCTGCAGAACAAAACTACAATTCTCTTGAAAGATACGCCAGAAATCTAAACCAATTGGCTGAAAATGGAAAGTTAGACCCTGTAATTGGTCGAGATGAAGAAATTAGACGTTTGCTTCAAATAATATCTAGAAGAACCAAAAACAACCCTATACTTGTTGGAGAGCCTGGAACCGGTAAAACTGCAATAGCTGAAGGACTGGCCCATCGGATAATAGATGGGGATATACCGGAAAACCTAAAGGAAAAACAAATTTTTGCACTAGATATGGGAGCACTGATTGCTGGGGCAAAATATAAAGGAGAATTTGAGGAACGTCTGAAAAACGTTATTAAAGAAGTAGTAAATAGTGATGGTGATATATTACTTTTTATAGATGAAATACACACTTTAGTTGGTGCAGGTGGTGGTCAAGGTGCGATGGATGCTGCAAATATTTTAAAACCTGCTTTAGCAAGAGGAGAGCTTCGAGCCATTGGAGCGACTACTTTGGATGAATATCAAAAATATTTTGAGAGAGATAAAGCTTTAGAAAGAAGATTTCAAAAGGTTATTGTAGATGAGCCTAATAGCGAAAGTGCTATAACTATTTTGAGAGGGATAAAAGAAAAATATGAAGCTCATCATAAGGTAAGAATAAAAGATGAGGCTATTATTGGCTCAGTAATGTTATCCAGTCGATATATTTCAAATAGATTTCTCCCCGACAAAGCAATCGATTTAATTGATGAAGCCGCATCAAAACTTAGAATTGAAATTAATTCAAAACCCGAGGAGCTTGATTCATTAGATCGAAAAATAAGACAAATTGAAATTGAAGTAGTTGCAATAAAAAGAGAGAAAGAAAATAAAAAAGTCGATGAGCTAAATAAGGAACTCTCGAACTTGAAAGAAGATCGAAACAGTTTATTTTCTAAGTGGAGTCAAGAAAAAAAATTAGTTGATGAAATCCAGCAAAATAAGGAGGCAATCGAAAACTATAAATTGCAGGCTGATAAAGCTGAAAGAGATGGGGATTTTGCGCTAGTAGCTGAATTACGCTATGGTAAGATAAAAATCGTACAGGAAAAATTAGAAAATCTGCATCAAGAGCTACTACTTTTTCAAAAAAAGGATTCCATGATTAAAGAGGAAGTAAACTATGATGATATAGCGGAAGTTCTTGCTCGATGGACTGGAATACCTGTAACTAAGATGTTAAAATCAGATAAAATACGTTTTTTGAACTTAGAAAATGAAATTCATAAACGAATGGTTGGCCAGGAAAACGCAGTTGAGGCAGTATCTGATGCAATTAGAAGAAATCGAACGGGATTACAGGACCAAAAAAAACCTATTGGTAGTTTTTTATTTCTTGGAACTACAGGTGTTGGTAAAACTGAACTAGCTAAAGCACTTGCCGAAGTTCTATTTGATGATGAAAATAACCTTTCACGAATTGACATGAGTGAATACCAAGAAAGCCATTCGGTAAGCCGATTAATTGGTGCTCCTCCAGGTTATGTCGGATACGATGAGGGAGGACAATTGACAGAGGCAGTAAGAAGGAAACCTTATTCCGTTATACTTTTAGACGAAATAGAAAAAGCTCACCCAGATACATTTAATGTATTACTTCAGGTTCTAGATGAAGGCCATCTAACAGATAGTAAGGGACGTAGGGTTGATTTCAAGAATACAATAATTGTAATGACTAGTAATATTGGAAGTAATAAAATTCAAGAATCTTTTATGAATAATAAAGATTTTGAAATTGCACAAAGTGAAGCAAAAATAGCTGTCCTAAATCAGCTAAAATTAACTGTAAAGCCAGAATTTTTAAACAGAATTGATGATATTGTTATCTTTTCTCCATTGACAGCAAAGGAAATCCAGCTAATTATTAAGTTACAATTAAGTAAACTTGCTATAAGGTTAAAGCAGGAAGGTATGGAAATCAAAGTAACAGAAGAAGCAATAGATGCGCTTTCAAAACTTGGTTTTGACCCAGAATATGGCGGAAGACCTGTTAAGCGCGTTATTCAGAAAAATATACTAAACTTATTAAGCAAATCATTGCTTGCAGGGGATATTGATAAGGGCAGCAATGTAATAATAGATTATTTTGACAATCAAATTGTATTTAGAAACCAGAAAAAAACAACGAAATAAGTTCTTAACTTTAAATTGTGAAAAAGACGGTCAGCATAAAAAACAAACGTGCTAGGTTTGAATTCGAAATTCTTGATCAATACATCGCGGGAATAGTCCTAACAGGAACTGAAATAAAATCTATTCGAAACAACAAGGCTTCTATTGTTGAAAGTTTTTGTGAGTTTAACGAAAATGAGGAGTTATTTGCTGTCAATATGTACATAGAAGAATACGCTTTTGGTTCGCGATTTAACCATCAACCACGTGGGAGCAGAAAATTATTACTTAATAAAAAAGAGTTAAAGAAACTCAATAAAGAAATAAAAAAATCTGGATTGACGATTGTACCTCTCAAACTTTACATAAACGATAAAGGATTTGCTAAAATGCTTATCGCTTTGGCCAGGGGGAAAAAACTCTACGATAAAAGAGAGACTATTAAAGATCGAGATAACAAAAGGAATTTAGACCGGGTTAAAAAGGCATTCAAAAAAAACTAGTTTCTATTTTTTAACATCGGAACAAATCTAAATTCTCCGAAGCTCTCTCGATCAAAATCCTTTTCACCTTTCCGAAGATATCTAGTCATAATTTGTTCTTTATCACCTACTGGAATTACCAATCGCCCACCAATGGTCAGCTGAGATAAAAGTTCTTTGGGAACACTAGGTGCACCAGCTGTAACTAATATAGCTTGAAAGGGTCCCGATTCTTTAAGCCCTTTATATCCATCTCCAAAAACAACTTTTTTTGGATGCAGATTTAGTTTTTTAAATAATATTGAGGTTTTTTTAAAAAGCTCGTTTTGTCTCTCAATAGTGTATATTTTTAAATTTCCAAATGCCAATAAAACTGCTGTTTGATAACCCGAACCTGTTCCAATCTCTAATACTTTATCCCCTTTTTCCAACTCTAGTAATTGGGTTTGAAATCCGACTGTATAAGGCTGAGATATTGTTTGATCAGCTCCTATTGGGTATGCTTTATCAACATAAGCAAAATCATTTAAACCTGAATCCATAAAAAAGTGCCTAGGGACTTTCTCCATTGCTGCTAAAACACGATTATCACTTATACCTTTATCCTTTAATTGAATTAATAATTGCCTCCTTAAACCTTTGTGCTTTGTCGAATCTGTCATCTTTACAAAAGTAATAAGTTCCAAAAAAATATCAGAAAAAGATATTACTTTTGAAAAATATAGAATCGAAATGATTAAAGCGGGCGTAATAGGTGCAGGACATTTAGGAAAAATACATTTACGTTTATTAGAAGCCTCTAAACGCTACAAATTGATTGGGTTTTATGATTCAAATAATAAAAATGCCAAAATCCTAAGCAGAGAAAAAGGATACAGACTCTTTGATTCTTTGGAGGAGCTAATTGAATCATGTGAAATGATTGATATTGTTACTCCAACTTTATTTCATCATGAAGTTTCACTAAAAGCTATAGAAAAGAAGAAACATATCTTTATTGAAAAACCAATTGCTAATAGTGTTTTTGAGGCTAAAGAAATAACAAAAGCTGCTAAGAAAAAAGGTGTATTAGGACAAGTAGGACACGTAGAAAGATTTAATCCAGCTTTTAAAGCGGCTCGCCATGCTATTACAAACCCAATGTTTATTGAATCGCATCGTTTGGCAGAGTTTAATCCTAGAGGAACTGATGTCCCAGTAGTTTTAGATTTAATGATCCATGACATTGACATCCTTTTAAGTGTTGTTAAGTCAAAAGTTAGAGCCATTTCAGCTTCTGGAGTATCAGTTATTAGTACTACACCAGATATAGCGAATGCAAGGATTGAGTTTGAAAACGGTTGTGTGGCTAACCTTACCGCCAGTAGAATTTCACTTAAAAAAATGCGAAAGACCCGTTTTTTTCAGAAAGATGCATATATCTCGGTGGATTTTTTAGAAAAAAAAGCAGAAATTGTCAAAATGAAGGAAGCTCCAGAGAAACCAGTTGACTTTGCTATGATCCTTCAAAATGCTGAAGGTCAAAAAAAAGAAATTTACTTCGAGAATCCCGTTATTAATAATTCAAATGCAATTCTTGAGGAGCTGGAAACTTTTTCTGATGCGATTGAGGGCAAAAATACACCATTAGTAAGTCTCGAAAATGGAACTGAAGCATTAAATATAGCTTCTCAAATTATTAAAGCATATAGCTAGGTGTTGTTCATTAAAAATTAAAAGTGAATCTGACTCTTTTTAAATTACTTTGAGATATGAATATTAAGGAAAATACACTATACCTATTAAATGAATTACCAATTGAAGTTCAATTGGTAGCAGTTTCAAAAACTAAATCTAATATGGATATACTGGAATCCTATGAAGCCGGTCAAAGAATTTTTGGTGAAAATAGAGTTCAAGAAATGACACGCAAACACGAGGTCTTACCCAAAGATATTCAATGGCATATGATTGGTCATGTTCAATCTAATAAGGTCAAGTATATGGCTCCTTTTGTGGCATTAATACATGGAGTGGACAGCTTAAAACTGCTAAAAGAAATAAACAAACAAGCATTAAAAAACAATAGAGTAATCAATTGTTTATTGCAGGTTCATATAGCAAAAGAAAGCACCAAATTTGGACTATCTAATATGGAGTGTATCGAAGCTTTAACTGCTGCTGAATCTTTAAAAAATATAACAATCAAAGGGTTAATGGGTATGGCGACTTTCACAGATGATCACAATCAAGTCGGGCAAGAGTTTGATGGACTCAAGCAATTATATGACCAATTGGCTAAGAAATATAGCAAATTTGAAATACTGTCAATGGGCATGAGTGGAGATTACCAAATTGCTATCGATAAAGGCAGTAATATGATCCGCGTAGGAAGTAAAATATTCGGTGAGAGAAATTATTGATTTATGTATGCAATTTTAGATATCGAGACCACTGGAGGAAAGTTCAATGAAGAGGGGATCACTGAAATAGCAATCTATCGACATAATGGACTTGAAATAACTGATCAGTTCATAAGTCTTGTAAATCCGGAGCGAGAAATCCAACCATTTGTTCAAAAACTCACAGGTATTAACAGTAAAATGCTTCGCAGTGCCCCTCGTTTTTTTGAGGTTGCTAAAAGAATAATTGAAATAACAGAAGATTGCTTAGTTGTTGCTCATAATGCAGACTTTGATTATCGTATTTTAAGAACTGAATTCAAACGGCTTGGTTATAATTTTGAAAAAAAATCAATATGCACTGTAAGCTTATCCCAAGAGCTACTTTCTAATATGGAGTCATATAAACTTGGAGAACTTGTTCGTTCTTTGGGGATTCCAATCAGCGATCGACATCGAGCCCAAGGAGATGCCTTGGCAACGGTTAAGCTCTTCGAGCTATTATTAGAGAAAGACAGCAGTAAAGAAATCTTAAAATCCCAAGTCAAAGCACTTCACGGAGAGCGCGTCCAATCTAAATATTTAAAGATCATTGAAGAATTGCCCGATAGTTCTGGAGTGTATTATTTACATAATGCTGCCGGAGAGATAATTTATATCGGTAAAAGTAATAACATCCAAAAAAGAGTGAGAAATCATTTAACGGGAAGAACAATTAAGGCATTGAAGATTCAGAAGAAAATTCATAAGGTTAATTTTGAAACTACGGGAAGTGAGCTTATAGCCCTCTTAAAAGAACAACATGAAATTAAGAAAAATCAACCTCGTATCAATAAACATGGCAGGTATCGCCTTTACCCTATGGGTATAAGAATAGATGAAGAAACTATTTACCATCAGCTGGTCTTAGAACAAGTGAGGAACGAAAGAAAATACATTGTTGTATTTAAAAAAGGTAGGGTTGCCAAACATATCCTAAATCAATGGATAACTGAAAATAAACTTTGTTATAATAACTGTTCGATTGAAAAATCGGATGGCCCTTGTTTTACATACAAAAATGACCAGTGTAAAGGAGCTTGTGTAAAAGAAGAAAATCCTCAGGACTACAATTTAAGGGTTGCCCAACTTGCTCATAAAAGTGATTACCCACACGATCATTTTCTTTTGATAGGAAGAGGACGGAAAAATGGAGAATCAAGCTTCATTTACATCCAAGATCAAGTTTACAAGGGTTACGGTTTTTTTGAATTGAACTACCAAATAAAAACCCCTGAAAAGATTTTATCACGTATTACTTCAATGGATGATAATTCAGATTGTCGGGCATTGATACTTTCTTCTATAAAAAGAGAAAAGTATACAAAATTAATACCTTTGGTTAATTCAACTGTATTTTAATCAAAAATTAATTGATTTGAGCTTAAAAAATTTTAAACACCGTTTACATGAAATAATATATGAGGCAGATACGCCTTCTGGAAAGATTTTTGATATTCTGCTTCTTATTTTTATTCTGTCTAGTTTGGTATTAGTAGCTCTTGAGAGTATCAATTGGATTGATGAGAAACACCACGACTTATTAAACATTGCAGAGTGGGTAATTACAATCATTTTCTCTATAGAATATATACTAAGGATTATTGCGGTTAGCAAGCCAGTAAAATACATTCTAAGTCCCTACGGGATAATTGATTTTGTATCTACCGTTCCTAAATACATTTCGCTTTTTGTTGGGGGAACCCAGTCATTGTTAGCCTTGAGAGCTTTGAGATTACTAAGGGTGTTTCGGATACTAAAACTAACCCGATATGTAGGAGAGTCTAACTCTCTACTTAATGCATTAGCTCGAAGTCGTACCAAAATACTAGTTTTTATGTTTAGTGTAGTGGTACTGTGTATTATTTTTGGAACAATAATGTATATGGTTGAAGATGATTCCAGTGGTTTTACGAGTATTCCTCGAAGTATTTATTGGTGCATAGTAACAATGACTACTGTCGGCTATGGGGATATAGCCCCCATAACACCCTTAGGACAATTTATCGCATCAATAATAATGGTTTTAGGCTATGGAATCATTGCAGTACCAACCGGAATAGTTTCTGCCGAATTCACTTCTCAAGCCTTCAAGGTAGATAAAAATACCCAAGCCTGCCCTCATTGTATGCATACTCAACATAAAGACAATGCAAAATATTGTCATCAATGTGGTGAAATCCTTAATGATGTCGATTAAAGAATTGATTTATGTGGCTGGACCTACTGCAATTGGAAAAACTTCAATAAGTATATTGCTAGCAAAATACTTTAAAACTGAAATTATATCGTGCGATGCGAGGCAATTATATATGGAGATGTCAATCGGCACTGCCGTTCCCTCAAAATTAGAACAACAAGAAATAAAACATCATTTTATTCAAAATAAAAGTATCCATAAGCCATATAATGCTGGCAAATTTGAAAAAGAAGGGTTAAGATTACTTAAAAATTTATTTCAAAAACATGACAAAATAATTATGGTTGGAGGCTCAGGACTTTATGCAAAAGCTTTAATTGATGGATTAGATAAATTTCCAAAAATAGAACCTAAGGCAGTAAAAAAAGTAAAAGAACTCTATCAAAGTTCAGGTTTAAAAGGATTAAAATTAGCATTGGCAAAAATAGACCCTGAATATTACCAAACTGTTGATAAAAAAAATCCTAGGAGACTTATAAGAGCCCTTGAGGTGTGTGAAAGTATCCAAAAGCCGTTTTCATTTTTTTTAAATCAAACTCGCTCAGCTAGACCATTTAAAAGTAAAACTTTATTCTTGCAAATGCCTAGAGAACAACTATATAAACGAATTAACCAAAGGGTAGATCAGATGTTAGACTCCGGATTAGAGAAGGAAGCTAGAAACTTATTACCCCATAAGGAACTGCCAGCGTTACAAACTGTTGGCTACAAAGAACTATTTAAATATTTTGAAGGAAAAACAAAATTTAACGAAGCGATTGAAGGAATAAAAAAAAATACTCGCAACTATGCTAAACGCCAATTGACATGGTTTAAAAAGGAAAATACTATTTGTATAGAGATGGATGAAATAAGTCAAACATTTGATCAAATAATCAAAATATTAAACTAAAATAATAATATTAAAAAATTAGTAATCTGGTATTTAGTGTATCAAATTTTAAAAAAAAGAAACTAGGTTCTAGATAAATAGTCTAATACGTTCCGTTCTATTCGTTTTTCTATATTTGAAGTATCTGCTTTAATGAAATTTTCTCCTGTAATTTTTTCATAAAGCTCAATATAGCGTGACGATACTGATTTAATATATGGTTCTGTCATTACCGGTATTTTCTGGCCTCTTAGGCCTTGAAAATTTTTTGAAATCAACCACTGCCTAACAAACTCTTTGGATAATTGCTTTTGAGGCTCTCCCCTTAATTGTCTTTCCTTATAACCATCACTATAAAAATAACGTGAAGAATCTGGTGTATGAATTTCATCAATCAAAACAATATTTCCTTCAATAGTCTTTCCAAACTCATATTTAGTATCTACTAAAATTAAATCTCTAGATTTTGAAATCTCGGTTCCTCTTTGAAAAAGAGCGTGAGTATATTTTTCTAACTGTAAATAATCAATTTCACTAACAATACCTTTTTCAATAATTTGTTCTTTTGAAATATCCTCGTCGTGACCTTGATCTGACTTTGTTGCAGGAGTAATTATTGGTTCGGGGAAAGCATCATTTTCGATCATACCGTCAGGCATCTCTACTCCACAAAGTATTCTTTTTCCTGCCTTGTATTCTCTTGCGGAATGTCCAGACAAATAACCTCGAATTACCATTTCAATCTTAAATGGAGTACAATGTCTACCAATTGAAACATTTGGATCAGGTGAAGCTTCAAGCCAATTGGGGACTATATCGGCAGTGGCACCCATCATTTGATTAGCAATCTGATTAAGAATTTGCCCTTTATATGGAATTCCTGAAGGCATAACAACATCAAAGGCAGACAAGCGATCAGTAGCAATCATTATAAGGATACCTTTTTCTAACTCATATACCTCTCGAACTTTTCCTGAATATTTGGATAATTGTTTTGGAAATTGGAAATTAGGTTTAGTGATCGTATCCATTAATCACCTAATTATTGTGTTCAATTCGTTCATATGCATCTATAACTTTTTTAACTAAACTATGTCGAATTACATCTTTCTGGTCTAGTTTAACTATACCAATTCCATTTGTTTCTTTAAGAATTAATAGCGCCTCTTTTAATCCAGAAATCACTCTGCGAGGCAAATCAATCTGTCCAGGATCACCGGTTACCATAAACTTTGCATTCTTACCCATACGAGTCAAAAACATCTTCATTTGGGAATGGGTAGTATTTTGGGCTTCATCTAAAATCACAAAAGCATTGTCCAAAGTTCTTCCTCTCATAAAAGCAAGGGGTGCTATTTGTATTGTGCCATTTTCTAAATGACTGTTTAGTTTTTCTTGTTGTATCATATCTCTTAAAGCGTCATAAAGTGGTTGCATATATGGATCTAATTTTTCTTTGAGATCACCAGGAAGGAAACCTAAATTCTCTCCGGCTTCCACTGCAGGTCGGGTCAGAATAATTCTTTTGACCTGTTTATCTTTGAGTGCTTTAACAGCTAAAGCAACACCCGTGTAGGTCTTTCCTGTACCAGCGGGACCGATAGCAAAAATCATGTCATTTTTTTTAGCTAATGCTACTAACTTTTGTTGGTTAAAAGATTGTGCTTTAATTATTTTGCCCCCGACGCCATGAAGAATGAAGCTGTCTTCACTGGAAGAAGGATCAAGGTCTTCAGGTTTATTAGACAAAATTACACGCTCAATGATTTCCTCATTC
>CABXUL010000034.1 GCA_902515395.1 uncultured Bacteroidota bacterium
TCCAAAACCCTTTCCAATCGTAATCTAACCAGTTAATATCGCCATTTTCTCCATTTCCATAATTGAATGAATCAAAAACTCTTAGAGGGGCCTTATTACCTCCCCACCATGTGGTGATATCATCGGATCCAAACGTGTTAGTTCTCATAAAGTGAGGATTTCTGTAGGAGTATTGAAGTCTTTTATAAACTGGCACAAGAGCAGCAACTAAGTCTCCCTCAGATTGTAAGTTTTCTAATGATAGTATTCCGCTTCTGTCTTCCTCTAAATCACTACAAGAGAAAACCAATAAAACAGAAGTAATGAGCGTAAATATTTTATATGTGTTTTTCATGATTAAATATTTTAAAATGTAAGGTTAAATCCAATTGAAAATGATCTTGATATAGGGAAAGCGTTTAGATCAATCCCAAGATCAAGATCTGAATTACCAGAAGCAGTTGAAACCGGATCAAAACCAGAGTAATCAGTTATAATAAATAAATTTTCAGCATTTACAAATACCTTTAGTTGGTCTATTCCTATATCACTCAATATGTTTTTTAAGTTATACGTTAGAGAAGCACTTCTAAGTGTAGTGTAAGAACCATCCTCTAAAAATTGAGAGGACAACCACTGGTTTGAATCACGAGCTGCTTGAGTACCAGAATGAATAGTATTACTTGGATTTGTTGAAGACCAACTATTAATGTAATCTGCATGAACAGCGTGGAACTGAGCAGAGCCAAGGCCCATCATCCTCATTCTTTGGAAATTATAAATGTCATTACCTTGTGCTCCTTCAAATACCATATTTAAATTAAAGTCTTTATAATCAAAGTTTAGGTTCCAACCCCAGGTAAAGTCAGGATTACCATCACCAACATTACCAATGTCTTCTGATGTAATGTTTTTGTCACCATTAAGATCTTTATACTTTGCATGTCCAGGAGTCCCATCAGATGCTCCAGATTGATATACTCCATCAAAATGATAACCTCTAAAAGTACTAATGGGTTTTCCCACTTCAACTCTTGTGGGGTTTACTGGAAACGTATTCCCATAGTATTGATTTCCCAAAACCATACTTTCAATACCATCAACTAACTTAACGACTTTATTTTTATTAGCTGATAGATTAAAATTTGAATTAATTGAAAGGTCATTTTTTTCATATAAAACAGTATTCAAAGAAATATCAATACCATTATTTTCAACCTCACCCGCATTTTGAGTTATAAGTGTGGGGCCAACGAATTCTGGTAATACTCTAGTAAGTAGGATGTCCTCAGTTTTCTTACTGTAATAGTCTATGGATAACAAGACTTTAGAATTCCAAAGACCAAGGTCAAATCCAAGGTTAAATTGAGTAGTGGTTTCCCAGGTTAAATCTGGATTTGCCATCCTATTTGATGGAGCAACACCAATACTTGCAACACCTCCTGAAAACGGATAATTATTACTAGCCGAGATTCCAGGTATTGAAATTGTAGAAAAAGGGCTTACGGCTTGGCTACCAGTTATTCCAAAACTTGCTCTTGCTTTTAATGAGCTAATTGTAGCGTGATCTTTTAGGAAATCTTCCTGGGAAATTCTCCATGCCAAAGATCCAGAGGGGAATGTTCCCCAACGATTATCTTCATTAAATTTACTAGATCCATCTGCTCTAACTGAAGCAGTAAATAAATACTTGTCATAAAGAGAATAGTTTATCCTTGCTAGAAAAGATTCAAGCTTCTCATTCGAATTACCACTATCTGTATTCTGAATACCAGCAAGTGAAAGTTCCTTAAAATTGGTAGAATTGGAGAAAAAAGAACTCGCAATTGCTTCTCTAAAATTCATTTCAAAAGACTGTTGTTCATGAACAATGTCTGCCTGAAAAGCGTGATCAGGATTATCATTCTTATATGTCAATCTATTGGTATTCTGAAAACGAATGCCTTGTTGATCGCGAACAACTGCCTCAGTAACTCCATTTACTTCTGAAGAGGTATATCTACTATTAGTCAAATCAATTTTTTCAATCCCTGCTGATATGTTTAGTGTAATTTCATCGGTTATATTATAATTGGCATAAATACTTGAAATTAATTGATCTGTAATATTTTCAACTTTATTATTTTCTGGAGCCAAAAGGGGCATTGGAGACCCATTTCCAACTCCAGAAACAAGGGGAGCAGAATTATAATTTCCATTTGAATCTCTTGGAGGGGTATTCATATCCCAGGCTATACCAGTTGCTAGGTTAGCCCTGGCCCCATTATTTTCAGAGCGACTAATAAAATTTTTGATTCCAACCTTTAATTTATCACTTAGTTTGGCGTTCAAATTAGTTCTAAAGTTTAATCTATTAAAATCTTGATTTATAATAGTCGCTTGAGCTTTGTAGCTATTTGCTGAAATGTAATAATCAACATCTTCAGACCCGCCATTAGCAGATACAACAATATTAGAAAAAGGTGCATTTCTGAAAAAGTAATCTTGCCAATCAGCTCCACCCCCGGCTCTCAATTCAGAAATTCTTGATTGCGAAATAGTTTCAACACCATCTCTTAAGTTAACACCTTCGGCAAATTGAGAAGGAGTCATAACAGGGATTCTCTGAACAACTTCAGAAGTTCCGAAAAAAGAATCAACCTGAATTTTAGCTTTCCCTTTTGAGCCAGATTTAGTAGTAATTAGTACAACTCCATTTGCCCCTCTATTTCCATAAATAGCTGTTGCGGAAGCATCTTTTAGTACTTCCATTGAGCTAATGTCACTTGCATTTATATTATTAATATTACCTACAACAAGTCCATCAACAACATAGAGAGGATTATTATTTCCAGTAATTGAATTTGCGCCTCGAATTCTTATTTTGTAACCAGCACCTGGTGCACCACTGGTTTGAGTAACTGCAACGCCAGCAGCTCTAGCTTGCAAAGCTTGGTCTACCCTAATTAGAGGTTGACTTTCAAAATCTTCTGAACTTATAGAGGAAATTGAGCCCGTTAAATCACTCTTTTTTACTTGCGACCCATAACCTGTAATAACAATTTCATCTAGGGCTGAAATATTTTCCTCAAGGGTAACATTTAAATTGGTTTGCCCAGAAACCATAATATTTTGTGTTACATATCCAATAAAACTAACGCTTAAGGTTCCATCGGATGGAATATTAATAGTGAAGTTCCCATCAAAGTCTGTTACGGTTCCATTAGTATTATCTTCTAGATCTAAAATGGTAACTCCAGGTATTGGTTGACCATCTTGGTCAATAACATTACCCGAAATACTTACCTGGGCCAACAGTGAATTAACACTAATAAGCATAATTGTAATAAAAAAAATAAATTTTTTTGTGTATTTCATAATTGTTTTGGTTTAAAGTCGCGCTAAAGTAGTTAAAACAATTGAAAAACTCTTAAAACAAAAACGCCATACGTTATGATTTTTAGATCAATTTTTCTTAATTATAAAGGTTAATTTTTCTAAAACTTAACATTTAATCCAAGTAAAAAATTAATTCTAGCCTGAGGGTAAAAGCCTGATCCCTCAATAGTTGTTATTTTGCCAGGCTCAGAATAATCATCATCGAAAGTGTAGAAATATCCATTAGAAACATATTTAGTGTTCAATATGTTATTTACAAGCAAAGAAATATTTAGTGATTTAAATAATCCCATTGGAAGTATTTGATAAGCGATATTTAAATCAGAAATGGTATAGGCTGATAATTTTGAATTATCCGAATCGATATTGCCCATATACTGCTCCCCAACATGCTTAGTCAAAAGCGCTAGCTTCCAATTAGATTTGGGTTGATAGGTAATTATATTTCCTGCAACAACAGCTGGAGAAAAGGAGAGGTGTGTGTTTCCTAAATCGGTTAATTTTCCATCTCGCTCAAAATAGTAATCGTGGTTTCGATTGCTGCTAATTGTAAGGTTAGGCTGCCATGTCCATTGACTGCTAAGATTGAAATTTCCATCGAGTTCAATGCCCAATCGACTGCTATTCCCCACATTTTCTCGGACAGGTGTTCCAACATCATTCAGAGCTCCAGTTAATACTAGCTGGTTGGTATAATCCATTAGATAAATATTGACTAGGAAGCTTGATTTTTTACCTGTAAAACGCCAGCCCAATTCGAAGTCATTCAACTCCTCGGGTTGAGGATTTCCTTCCTCAAAATCACCACGTGAGGGCTCCCTGTTAGCTCTAGCATAGGATAGGTAAAATTTATTTTTTTTATTGAAGTTAAAAACTATGCCTGCTTTGGGGTTAAAAAAACTATAATCTTCATCTACGGCAATAAGTTCAGGTCCTTTGAGATTTCCGTTGGCAGTATAGCTAATAGCTCGGTATTGCAAATCAAAATAGCTCGAAAATTGATCATCAAACTGATGGTTGATTTTAGCGTAGACATTCCCTTCTTTTTTCTTTCCTTGGTTTTCGTAGAAACGATCTCTTGGCATTCCCCCAGAGGCGTTAGACGCAAATACTAATTCCCCAAAGTGATCCCCTATATAATCACTAAACATCGCACCAAAATTTAAAGCGGTATTTCCCTTTTGGGTGTTGAGTGAAAAGGTGGCGACATAATAGTCGTTGTCCAGCCATTTTCTGATAATATTCTCAGTGGTGTCCACAGTATTATTTCCAATAGTATAAGGCGCAAGACCCAAATAACTAAAATTATTTTCTTCCGAAAAATTGATATTTTGTTCAAACCATAAATCTTTGTATTCCTCGTAGTAACCTCGGCCATAAGTATAATTCAATCCTAAAGATAAGTTGGTGTAAGTGTTCAATTTTTGGTTCCAATGGAATTGGTAGTGGTCCTGGATGTAATCGTCCACTTGCCGATCGTAGTGTCCTTGTAAAATCCCACTTTCGTCATAGATCTCTCCAGCAGGGTTATATGTTCTGTCCATATTTAAAGTATTAGCATCAACCCCAAACCAAGATTGGTAAGTAATTTCGTGCCCCCCAAAAATAATGGCCTTGATTAGCGTATTTTCATCTTGGAAAGCTCCTTGTAGGAAGAAAGAGGTCAGGTCTGAGGATGCCCGATCGATATATCCATCAGATGTAATTTTTGACAAGCGTCCAGATATTTCAAAGTGATCGTTCAATAAGCCAGTGGAGAACATCAAGGTATGTTTTATGGAATTAAAACTCCCGATAGAATTAGCTATTTCAGCAAATGCCTGCTTTGAAACAGAATCAGTCAATAAATTAATACTTGCCCCAAAAGCCCCTGATCCATTGGTAGAGGTACCAACCCCTCTTTGCATCTGAAGACTTGAAACAGAGGATGTAAAGTCGGGTAAATTTACCCAGTAAACACTTTGGCTCTCAGAGTCATTATAAGGTATACCGTTAATTGTAATATTTACCCTAGAGGGATCACTCCCTCTTACTTTGATACCCGTATAACCTATTCCATTTCCAGCATCACTGTAAGTAACTACTCCAGGTAGATAATTTAGCATTATAGGTAAATCTTGACCCAAATTTCTCGAGGAAAGTTCTTCCTTATCAATGTTAGTAAAGGCAAAAGGCTGACTTTCATCGACCCTTAATCCAGCAATTTTAACCTCCTCTAATTCGATGGTGGGGGTCGTATCTAGAACAATTATTGACTGTGCGAGCGATTGATTAAAAAGGATAATCGCTAAAAATCTGAAGCAAATCGTTTTCATCTGAATATTATTTATTCAAATAAAAGGGGTGATTATTCTTAGTTTTTAATTATTAAATAAAATCCCTTGGCAGCATTACCTGCCCAGGTTCAATGGGTTTGATCTCAGCCCGATAAATATAGGCACCCCTTTGAGATTTTGTAAAGGTAAGTCTAAGATTAAAAATTTAAAAACTTGTCTATGTTTTTTTTAATAACTTATCAATTATAGCAATAGCCTTTCGTAATCTTTGATCTTGATTGCCCTCCAATACAGAGTAGTTTTCTCTCAGTTGATCTAATGTACTTTTAAAATAATCAAACATCATTTGCCGATTGTTGGGGCGGTCTCTTAGGTCATCTTTTTGCCACGGAACATCAATCCCTGTGAGTAAATAATAGTCGTAATGAAATTTCTTACAGCAGGCGACGATTTGAGGGTCACAATATCCTTTAAAATGGGTTTCTGACCATACCCTTGACACAACTATATTGGTGTCACAAATAAGTATTTGTTTGGCCTTAATTATGGCCTCATTCTCTGATTGGATTTGTCCCGCGACTATAATTGGTAAATCGGCTCTGGAACAAACCTCCTTTTTTTGATCCCATTTATTTTGAAGGTAATCTCTGGCAAATTCTTCTACCCAAGTTGTCTGGTAATGGGATGCAAGTTGCCTCGCCAAAGTAGTCTTTCCTGTTGATTCCGGTCCGTAAATGACTACCTTTAATAGGTTGGAAGGGACTTGTTTAAAATCTTTTTCCATGAAAGGTATCCAAATATGGCTATTATGGTAAAGATAAGGTATTGTAAACTTGTAAGAGTTAGCCCCTTGTAAAAATAAAGTGGAATTGAGATTAGGTCCCCAACAATCCAAAAAATCCAGTTTTCAACTTTTCGCCTCGCCATCAACCACATGCCGACAAAGAAAATTGCAGTAGTTAGCGTATCTACATAAGCTGTCCAATTATTCCATCGATCAAATAATTGATATATACAATAAACAAAAAACAAACTCAAGAAGAATAAAAATAACGAGATTTTGCGTTCCTTAGCGTTTATAAAATCAACCTGGTGAATATAAATGGCTCCTTTTTTTTGTGACCAATAGTAATAGCCATATCCACTCATAATAAAGTAATAAGCATTTATTAGCATATCACCCAATAGGGACCATTTAATCAATAGATAGACAAAAACACCGGTTGAAACCATGCCTGTAGGATAAACTAACACGTTGTTTTTTTTTGCATAAACAACGCTTAGTAATCCTATAACTACACCAGTGATTTCCAGGATAATATCTTGAGGGAGATAGTCCCTATACTGCCCAAACAGAACATCAAAAACTTGGGACATATTTGCTTCGGTCTCCCTTTACTATTTTCATATTTAACATAACAAAGGACTCTTCTTCAAAAGTTTCCTTTATAGTCTTCTGAATACAAGACATTAATGTGTCATATTCTCCGTAAATTTGAGTACTCAAAGGATTTTCCATAACCTTAAAATCTAGAGTTCTAATTTTTTTTATAAAGTTTTTTATTAAAGGTTCAAAATCATCGCTAAGGGGGGTCAAGGTTAACTCTATTGATACTTTCATAATTACACTTTTAGAGGTTCTTATTAATGGCTAAGGTACCGCAGTAGGTTTTTTCTACAATAAAAAATAGGGAAAAATGAAATATTTGATCAGAAATAAAAACTTTTGCACTACCAGATTTTGCTCCCCATATGAATGGCGATATTATAAGTTGCTCTGAAAAAATGATTCCTTTTCGTCTTAAAGCTTTATACAGGGCCTCTTTTGCCGTCCAAATCATGCTAAGTTTTTGAACTGTCCTACTCCCCTCGAGGGCAAAACTTTCATTAGGGTGTAAAAAACGGTTTGCTATCTCTACGATCTTGGGTCGATAGATCTCAAAGTCAATCCCTAAAGATTTATTCCCGAGGGCAATTCCAGCTAGATTTGTTGTATGAGAAATTGAAAGCTGCTGACCCGATCCCAAATATGGAATACCATTAGTATCGTGACTCAATTCCTTAGGGGAAATACCCGCCTCAATAAGGAGTCTTCGGGAAGCTAAAAACTCTTTTTTATGAGCAGCAATTTTTCGTTTTTGGAATCTGACTTCATCTGTTTTTGATAGCATAAGACCATTTTTTAATACCTCTAAAGATTCCTCAATGTGCCAGATCAAAATGAAGTTTTGCTCGTCAATATTGACCCTTTGTTTTAAAGGCATTTGCAATTGAAATTAAAGTGTGTATTTTTACTAAAAATTACATAAATATACAACTATGGGAATTAAAACAGCATCCAGTTATTTGCCCTACAAAGTAAAGGATATTTCCTTGGCTGAATTTGGTAGAAGAGAAATTCAACTGGCTGAGGCTGAGATGCCAGGATTGATGGCTTTAAGAAAGGAATTTGGCGAAACCCTACCACTCAAGGGAGCACGAATTGCTGGATGTTTGCACATGACAATTCAAACAGCTGTATTAATTGAAACCTTAACAGCATTAGGCGCTGAAGTTACGTGGAGTTCATGTAATATATTTTCCACTCAAGATCACGCTGCGGCTGCCATTGCTGCAGCTGGTATACCAGTTTATGCCTGGAAGGGAATGAATGACGAGGAATTTGATTGGTGTATTGAACAGACTGTATTTTTTGGTGAAGAACTTAAACCACTAAATATGATTCTAGATGACGGTGGGGATTTGACAAATTTAGTTTTGGATAATTATCCTGAATTGGTAGAGGGAATCAAAGGCCTATCTGAAGAAACAACTACTGGTGTTCACCGATTGTATGAGAGGATGAAAAATGGCTCTTTGCCAATGCCTGCAATTAACGTGAACGATTCAGTAACCAAATCTAAGTTTGATAACAAGTATGGTTGTAAGGAAAGTGCTGTTGACGCTATTAGAAGATCGACAGATATAATGCTTGCAGGAAAGCGTGTAGTAGTTGCTGGATACGGAGATGTTGGTAAAGGAACCGCTGCTTCATTCAAGGGCGCGGGAGCGATTGTTACAGTAACTGAAATTGATCCAATCTGCGCTTTACAAGCCGCAATGGATGGCTTTGAGGTAAAGAAAATATCCTCTGTTATTGGTAATGCTGATATTGTAATCACAGCCACAGGAAATAAAGACATCCTCAAAAAAGAATCTTTTCTAGCCCTAAAGGACAAAGCTATTGTATGTAATATTGGACATTTTGATAATGAAATTGATATGACTTGGCTAAATGACAACTATGGCCATACTAAAGTTGAAATCAAACCGCAAGTTGATCTTTACTCACTAGAAGAAGGGAAGGAATTGATTGTTTTGGCTGAAGGAAGATTAGTTAATCTAGGTTGTGCTACAGGGCATCCAAGCTTTGTAATGAGTAATTCTTTCACCAATCAAACATTAGCTCAGATAGAATTATGGAAGCATTCAGAAAAATATGAAAATAAAGTCTACATGCTTCCTAAGCATTTAGATGAAAAAGTAGCTTTGCTTCATTTGGAACATTTAGGCGTAGAGCTAGATAACTTGTCAAAGGACCAGGCGAATTATATTGGAGTTACTGTAGAAGGGCCCTTTAAGCCTGAATACTATCGCTACTAGCCCTATTAACATCTTATTAAATTAAGCCAGTTAAAACTGGCTTTTTTTATATATTTTAAAAAAATTAACCGAAAATAATGACTAGAAATAACAAATCATTAATTCTTCAACTATTAATATTATTCTTTTTGCCAAAAACTTTATTTGGCCAAGTGAACGAAGGATTAGATTTAACAAAACTATCCAAGCTAAACGATTATATAGAAGAACAAGTTAAAGCCGAAAAATTAGCCGGTGCAGAATTTCTCATAGCCAGAAATAATAAAATCGTTATTCATAGTTCCCGTGGTTTTTCAAATCTAAAATCTAAAAAGAAACTAGATAAAAACAGCATTTACTTTATACAATCTATGACGAAACCAATTATAAGTGTTGCAATTATGCAACTATATGAAAGGGATTTAATTGATTTTGATGATAAGGTGTCGAAATACATTCCTGAAGTCACTAGTCTAAAAGTTGCACTTGATTGGTCAAAGGGTATTGATAGCCCAACTGAAAAAATAAAGAGCCCTGTCACCATTGGTCAATTACTCTCTCACTCCTCTGGACTTTCACATGGACTTTGGAAAAATAAATTAGACCGAGATATAGGTAAGTTGATCTATGGGGCGAATTATCCCTTTTTTACTGACTACTCGCTACACAAAACAGTGGAGGACAGGGCTAAAGCATTACTTAGTGCTCCATTAATGTTTCAACCAGGGGAAAATTGGTACTATAGTGCCGGTGGTGACCTACTAGCCGTAATTATTGAAAAGGTTACGAAGCAAACTGTTTCTCATTATTTGAAAGAAAACATTTTTGAACCTTTGGGTATGAATGACACAAGTTATAATGTAGACCCAGAAGCGCTAGAAAGAGTCATGCCGCTTCACTATACAAACAACAAAAGAAAATTAATTGTCAGTAAAAACCAGCCCCCTCGTAGGGGAACTTCACTATATGGAGGCACTCATGGGCTTTATTCAACCGCGCTGGATTATTTGAAATTCTGCCAAATGATAATCAATGGAGGCAAATTAAATGGAGAACGTGTTTTGAAAAAGAAAACTGTAGGCCTAATGAAGATCAATCAAGTTGGTTCAAACTATTCCAGGGAAAACCAAGGTTTTGGTTTTGGATTTGCTATAGAGTATGATCCATCACTCAAATTGGAGGAAAAGGCTCAGTCACTTTATTGGGGTGGCTATTTTAATACGAGGTTTTTTATAGACCTTAAGAAAAATATTGTAGCAATTTGGATGACACAGAAACTACCAAATTCATCTTACGAGGGATATCATCAAGTACTCAAAAAAAATGTCTATGATGCCATCATAGATAATTAAATAATTGAAAATTAGTTGCTTGAAAAGAGAGGCTGCTAAGCCTCAAACGGGACTATGGAGACGTAAGATTTATTATCCTTCTTTTTAGTAAATTTTACTAATCCGTCCACCTTCGCATGAAGGGTATGGTCTTTTCCAAGGTATACATTTTCACCTGGATTGTGGGCAGTTCCGCGTTGGCGGATTATTATATTTCCTGCTCTTGCAGCTTGGCCACCAAATATCTTAACACCTAACCGTTTCGACTGGGATTCTCTTCCGTTTTTAGAGCTACCTACTCCTTTTTTATGTGCCATTTATTATTCTTTTATATAGTAATTCTTTATTTACTTAAAGCAGTAATTAATTCTACCTTTTTTAAAGTGTTATAACCTGCAATTCCTTTTTCTTTTGCTAAGGCCTTAAGTTCCGCAACGGTCATTTTGGAATAATTATTAGCAATAGCTTTTTTAGTCGGGGCTTTTTTTACAGCGACTTTAGATGTTGCCTTCTTTTGTGGAGCGGATTTTACTGGAGCTACTTCTTCAAAACTAGGTTTTGATGTGGACTTGGGCCCAGAAACGACAATATTTTTAACCAACAATTCGGATAAAGCTTGACGGTGGCCATTTTTAACACGGTATCCTTTTCTTCGTTTTTTCTTAAACACGATGACTTTGTCCCCTTTAATATGGCCTAACACCTTGGCTTGAACTGAAGCACCGGTTATAGCTGGGGCGCCTACAGTCACTTTTTTTCCATCGTCGAGCAAATAAACTTTTTCGAAAGAAACATTACTTCCTTCTTTTCCTTGTAAACGATGTACGAAAATTTTTTGATCTTTCACAACTTTAAACTGCTGCCCTGCTATCTCTACAATTGCGTACATAGTGGTCATTTTAGGTTTGCAAATATAATTATTTTACCATCAAAAACAACCCCTTAAAACTTAATTTAAATAAATCAGTTTGGTGGGAATACAAATATTTAACTAATTGCATTTAATTGAATTAGATAAGAAATAACAGTTTTTTCAAGCCCTTCTTGAAAAGGTGTTTTGGGGGTCCAGTCCAATTCCTTTTCTATTTTAGTAGAATCGATGGCATAACGGTAGTCGTGCCCCAGCCTGTCTTTGACATATGAAATGTACTTTTGGGAGTATCCCTTTGGTCTGCCGAGTTGACTGTCGACAAGAGCAATCAATTTATTAATGATTTCAATATTACGTATTTCGTTATTTCCACCTACGTTGTAAGTTGTTCCTATTTTTCCTTGGTTAAAGATCAAATCAATTGCCTCAACATGGTCTTCAACGTAAATCCAATCGCGAATATTTTTACCATTTCCATAAACAGGTAGTGGTTTTTCTTGAACAATATTTTGTATAATTAATGGAATTAATTTTTCAGGGTATTGGTCTGGTCCATAGTTATTGGAACAATTAGATAATATCACAGGCAAACCATAAGTGTGAAAATAAGCCCTAACAAAATGGTCGGCTGCGGCTTTAGATGCGGAATAAGGAGATCGGGGATCATAGGAGGTGGTTTCCACAAACTTGCCTTTTTCTCCCAAACTTCCATAGACTTCATCAGTGGAAACATGGTAAAATAATTTATTCTCGTAATTGCCCTCCCATGCTCTACGGGCAGTCTCGAGAAGAGTTAAGGTGCCAATGACATTGGTCTGCGCAAAATCGAAGGGTTTTTTTATGGATTGATCTACATGAGACTCAGCTGCTAAGTGAATAACACCATCAAATTCAAATTCGATAAAGAGTTTTTTTAGGCACATGGCATCGGCGATATCCCCATTAATGAAGTGGTAGTTCGAGGTATTCTCAATATCTTTTAATTTTTCAGTATTCCCCGCATATGTTAGTAAATCAAGATTAATGAAATTGGTATCAGTATATTGATTGACCATGAATCTGACCAAATGAGAACCAATAAATCCAGCGCCTCCTGTAATTAAAATGTTTTTCCCTTTCATCTAATTCTTTAAATTAATGAGACAATCTTTTAAAGCTAATTCCCAAGAATTTGGATTCAAGTTAAATTCGTTTATTGTCTTTTCACAACTTAAAACAGAATATTTTGGTCGTTTTGCCTTAGAGGGGGAATCTTCAGTCCGAATCGGATTAATTACACAATCGGTATTCAATTCATTTTTAATGGCACAGGCAAATTCAAACCAAGTAGTGGCTCCTGTATTAGTAAAATGATATATCTCAATTCCTTCAAAGTTAGGTTTTTGTGAAATGGCAAGCAGTATAAATTGGGCAAGGTTAAGAGCGTATGTTGGAGCACCGCTTTGATCGGCTACCACATTAATTTCATTTTTGTTATGTAATAATTCAAAGATGGTTTTTACAAAGTTCTTTCCAAAGGGACTAAATAGCCAAGAAGTTCTTACAATCCAAGCGTCGATTTGAGCGTTTAAAATGACCTGTTCTGCTGCTGCCTTGGATTTGCCGTAGACTCCAATTGGGTTAACCGGTTCATTAGTTTCATAGGGTTTTGATGCATTTCCATCAAAAACATAGTCAGAAGACAGCTGAACGATTTTGAATTGGTATTTTTGGGAAAGATCACATAAATTACTCACTATATTTAGATTTGTTTCTAAAGTCAATTCAACTTCATCCTCAGCCTGATCAACCTCAGTAAATGCCGCACAATTAATTACAAAATCAATAAAATTAGCCTCAAAAAAGGGATACAACTGTTCTTTAACGCGTAAATCAACTTCAGGTAAATCGACAAAAAAAAACTTAAAATTTATAAACTGTTTTGCAACTAACTTAAAGGATTTTCCCAGCTGACCATTTGCTCCAGTAACAAGAATTTTAGTCATAAAGTGATTGTTTATAATCAAAAAACTGGGCCGCCTGAAATCTCGGAAGAGATTTATCTTTTTCAGATAAAATAATTTTATTTACCGGCAATTGCCAATCGATATTAAGCTGAGGGTCGTCAAAGGCTATACTAGCTTCACTCGATTGGTTGTAGTAATTATCGACATGATAAATGACAGTAGCTACTTTACTTAAACAGGCGTATCCGTGTGCAAAACCACGAGGAATAAAAAGTTGTTTTTGATTTTTACTGCTTAACTCAAAAGTTATGTGTTTTCCAAAATTAGGGGATCCTTTTCTGACATCTACCACCACGTCTAAGACTTTTCCTTTGACAACGGATATTAATTTCGATTGAGCCCCTGGTGGCATTTGATAGTGAAGCCCTCTAATGACTCCGTAATAGGATTTTACTCTATTTTCTTGACAAAAATTAATATTACGACCTACAGCCTCTTCTAATAAATTCTTTCTAAAACTTTCAACGAACCACCCTCTGGAGTCAGAGTGTATTGTGGTTTTTAAAATTAGTACTTCAGGGAGGCTGGTTGGATTAAAGGTCATTAATTAAATTTTAAATCTTTCAAAAAGATATTGCCCGTAATCAGTTTGACTATATTTCTCTGCAGCTTTTTTTAACTGGTCATGAGTAATCCAATCCTTCATAAATGCTATTTCTTCAAGACATCCAACTTTAAGACCCTGTCTTTTTTCAACAGTATGAATAAATTGTCCCGCTTGAATAAGAGACTCATGAGTTCCAGTATCGAGCCATGCAAATCCGCGGCCTAAAATTTTAACTTTTAATTTTCCACGTTTTAAAAAAGATTGATTTACTGATGTAATCTCCAATTCACCCCTTTCACTTGGTTTAATCTCTTTTGCAATTTCTTTAACCTCATTAGGATAAAAGTATAATCCTACAACGGCTTTATCACTTTTAGGCAGTTTAGGCTTTTCCTCAATTGATAAAACCTTTTCGTCTGAGTCAAGCTCAATTACACCATATCTGTGAGGATCTTTTACAGTGTAACCAAAGATTGTAGCATGATTTAAATCATTTATAGCTTCCTGCAAAAGTGCGACTAATCCATCACCGTAAAAAATATTATCTCCTAAAATAAGACAAACTGAATCATTTCCTATGAATTCCTCTCCAATCAAAAAAGCTTCTGCCAGTCCGTTAGGGGCCTTTTGTTCGGCATATCGGATATTTATCCCGAATTGGCTCCCATCCTCCAAAAGTCGTTGATAGCCAGGTAAATCAGTGGGGGTGCTGATCAATAAAACCTCCTTAATCCCTGCCAACATCAAAACCGAGAGGGGGTAATAAACCATAGGTTTGTCATAGACTGGGATTAGTTGTTTAGAAACCCCTTTGGTTACGGGATGTAATCGAGTTCCGGAACCACCAGCAAGAATGATGCCTTTCATAGGTTGTTTTTTGTAAAGATAAGGGAATCAAAAAAATTCTTTGATCTTAAGTACTTTATTGAAAAAGTATTGAAAGAAACTAAAACCAATTTTATTTTGCTTAAACGCCCTCTTTTCTTCTTTTATAATTTTTACTTTGCTCGAAATACCGTTATTACTTATCCCACCTGCCATCATTTTTACCAAGGTTTGATCAATAAACTTGGAGCGAATATTATTTTTCTCAAAAAAACGAAGCATTAGTTCAAAATCACCCGCAATGTCGAAGGAATCATCATATCCCCCCAATTCATCATAGATCGACTTTCGACAATAGAAAGTGGGGTGAGCAGGCATCCACCCTTTGGAAAAAGCATACTTTTGATAAGGTTTTGATCGCCATTTTCTGACTACTTTTCCTTTTTGATTAACATAATCAAGATTGGCAAATACGCAATCGGTTTGCTTATCAAATTTCTGTGATATTTTTTTTAAACTATGTTTGTCATAGAAGACATCGTCGGAATTTAAAAAACCAATAATTTCTCCACTAGCTAATTTAAGTCCTTTATTAAATGCATCATATACCCCCATATCAGACTCAGAAATGATTTTGGAAATATGGTTAAAATCATTACAAATCTGAATTGTATTGTCAGTAGATTTACCGTCTACAATGATGTGTTCAATATTAGGATAAGTTTGTTTTTGAACAGATTTTAAGGTTTTTTTAATGGTTGTTGAGGAATTATAGGAAATCGTAATTACTGAAATTTTCATTTTTTATTTGGGAATGAAATTCCAATCCCCGCTCCAGGGTACCAGTGGTCTTTGGGTTCTTCTCTGAAAAGAATAAAGTTTCTTCTATTCTCAATTGAAAATTTCAATAGTTTATCCGTCGCATGAGAATTATCTCCCAAAATTAATGCTTTTGGGCTGAGCTTATTTTTTATAGTTATATACTCCTCGTATTCATAAA
>CABXUL010000035.1 GCA_902515395.1 uncultured Bacteroidota bacterium
ATTATTGTAGCCCGTAGGGGAGTCGAACCCCTCTTTCCAGGATGAAAACCTGGCGTCCTAACCGATAGACGAACGGGCCAATATTTTGGCAGGCAAATTTACACTTAAAAAAATAATTATGCAACGAAAAATTAGACTTACAACTGCAAGTAAAAAAAATATTTGATATTAATAAGCTTTGGCAAACAAGACTCTTTGAGAAGAAGGTTTTCCTGAGTAAACACAAACTCCTTGTCTATTTTTATCTGAAAATGGTATACAACGAATTGTAGCTTTAGTTTCTTTTTTTATTGCTTGCTCTGTATCAAGGGTTCCATCCCAGTGAGCGGAAACAAAACCTCCCTTTGTAGATAATACCGATTTAAATTTATCAAAAGTATCCACTTCTGTAATATGTTCCTCCCTAAAATTATAAGCTTTGTCAAAAAGATTTTTTTGGATTTCCTTCAGTGTAGATTTTATATATTTATTAATATCTTTCATCGGAACAATTGTTTTTTCCAAGGTATCTCTTCTTGCTAATTCCACTACATTGTTTTCCAAGTCCCTGGGACCTATTGCAATTCTGATTGGTACTCCCTTGAGTTCATATTCATTAAACTTATAACCAGGTTTAAGGTTATCTCTATCGTCGTATTTAAAAGAAACACCAAAATCTGCTAACTCTTTTTTAATTTTATCAACCACTATTGAAATGGTCTCCAATTGTTCTGCACCTTTATAAATTGGTATGATGACAACTTGGATAGGAGACAAATTTGGGGGTAGAATCAAGCCTTTGTCATCGGAATGAATCATAATTAGAGCCCCCATCAATCTTGAAGAAACTCCCCATGACGAAGCCCAAACATGTTCTAATCCCCCAGACTGAGTGGCAAATTTTACGTCAAAAGCTTTTGAAAAGTTTTGACCTAAGAAATGAGAGGTTCCTGCTTGGAGAGCTTTACCGTCCTGCATCAAGGCTTCAATGCAATAGGTCTCCTCTGCTCCAGCAAAACGTTCATTTTCAGATTTTAAACCCTGAACCACCGGCATGGCCATGAAATTTTCGGCAAAATCAACATAGAGGTCGTTAATTAATTTTGTCTCTTTCAATGCTTCTTCCTTTGTGGCATGAGCCGTATGTCCCTCCTGCCATAAAAACTCTGCCGTTCTTAAAAATAATCTAGTACGCATTTCCCATCTTACTACGTTAGCCCACTGATTAATCAAAATAGGTAAATCTCTATAAGACTGAATCCAATTTTTATATGTTTTCCAAATTATAGCTTCACTAGTTGGTCGAACAATTAATTCCTCTTCCAGCTTAGCATCAGGATCCACAATTAACTTGGAACTATTATCAGGATCTGCCTTAAGTCTATAATGAGTTACCACGGCACATTCTTTAGCAAAGCCCTCTGCGTTTTTCTCTTCGGCTTCAAATAAACTCTTCGGAACAAATAAAGGGAAGTACGCATTTTGGTGTCCAGTATCCTTAAACATTTTGTCTAATTCAGACTGCATTTTCTCCCATATAGCGAATCCATATGGTTTAATAACCATACAGCCTCGAACAGCAGAGTTTTCAGCTAAATCAGCCATAACCACTAACTCATTATACCATTTTGAATAATCTTCGGACCTCTTGGTTAATTTCTTTCCCATCTAAAGTTTGGCATAGATTTTGTTTTTGAATAGTATTAAATAACTCGATGAACAAAACTACTATTTTTTTTGTTTGTGATTCATTATAAAATTGTCAACTATGAGAACACTCTTAATTTTTATTAAAACCTTACGTTTGTTGTGTATTTCTTTCTTTTTGACAATTCTCTCGTGTGGAAGCTACCAGGGAGTGTCTTATTATGGATTAGATGGGATTTATGGAGATCCTAATAATGCTAAAACTGAACAAATACCTTCATCTAAAAACGGAGAAAACCTTTACTATAAAGATTACTTTGGTAATTTAGCAGATGATTATACTTCATTAGAGGATTTTGAAGATCAATCCTTTACAGATACTGACAATTACACAGGTTATCAAAGTAATGGAAACGCTTCAGTGAATTCTCAAGCACCTTGGGGTGATAATACTTCAAAAACCGAGATTTATTACATCAATAACAATCCCTGGGGATACTTCAATAACGGTTGGGCCTTTAATCGTGGATTTTTCAATCCTTTTTTCGATCCTTTTTGGGGAGGCTTTTACGGTCCTGGTTTTAGAAACTTTTACAATCCATGGGGTTTCAATTTTTATACTCCATTTTATGGGTATAGCTTTCCCTACACATTCGGCTATCCATTTAGATCTCGATATTTTAACGGAAGATATGCATATAGCGGAAATAATATGGGTTATTCGTATTCTGGCTATTCACGGGGTAATGATGTTTATTCAAAATCAAATTTTTCAAGAGGGGGGAGATTTTCTCAAGTCACCTCTAATAATAACGTAAATCGAAATCAAACTAACTCAAGTGGTAACTTCCAAAGTAGTAGTTCAAATAATAAGCGTTATAATGTAGGAAGAAGGTCAGAAAGTTCTAATTATACCAAAAATAATCCTTCCACTTCGCGATCTAATACTGAGAAAACCTCCTCTTCTAGAGGTTCAAGGAATAATTATAGTTCCAGAAGAAGTTCTTATGAAAGCACCAGCAGGTCATCAACAAATTATGGATCATTAAGGTATTCAAGCTATAGCAGTGGAAGGTCCTACTTATCCTCTCCAAGCTATAATTCAGGATCGAGAAGTTCAAGTGGTAGCAGTAGAAGTAGCGGCTCAAGAGGTCGTTAATTTTAAATAATAAAATGAAAAAGTACGTATACCATGTTTTACTAACATGTTCTTGCACTATTATCATTAGTGCTCAATCCATGCAAGATGCATTGAGATATGCACGGCCTGAACTCACAGGTACTGCCAGATATATTTCAATAGGTGGGGCATTTAACGCCCTCGGTGGTGATTTTTCTTCAATAAGTGATAACCCGGCAGCAGGAGGTGTATTTGTTAATTCCGAATTAAATGTCACACTAAATACAAATAATAACCTAATTAAATCTAATTATCTAGAAAAGGAAAACAAGATAAGTTCTGAAAACAGTAACATAAATCAATTTGGAGTTGTACTAGTTTTAAAAAATACAAATGGAGGTAATTTATCTAAATTAAGCTTTGCATATAATTACCAAAGAACACACAATTATCAAAATAAATCAAGGGCAAGTGGAGTGAATAAAAATAAAGGGCTGGATGATTACTTTCTTGCTTTTGCAAATGGCATTCAATATGGAAAAATTAAGACATATGACAATGAAACATTATCAGAATCATACGAATTCCTTGGGAATAATTTTGGGTTTGCAACTCAACAAGCATTTCTTGGATATCAAAGCTACATAATCAACCCTTTTGATGATGTAGATCTTAACAACATTTATAGCTCGAATAGCAATCCACAAAACCAAGCAGTGGATCATGATTTTTTTATTTCAAACTCGGGAAAAAATGGTAAACATAGTTTCAATATAAGTGGTCAATTTATAGATAATCTATACCTTGGAATCAACCTAAATAGTCATTATTCAGAATTCAGAAGAATTGACAGGTTAACAGAATTCAATTATGGTTCAGGGTCTGATTTTATCACCACCATATTTGAAAATGATTTGAATACTGTTGGAAGTGGATTCTCTTTTCAATTAGGATCTATTTATAAATTTAATAATTTGAGAATTGGTTTTAGCTATCAAAGTCCAGTTTGGTATAATTTCACTGATGAATTGGTTCAGTACATTGAAACTTCGAAAAAAGATGGTATTGATGTTGTTGATCCCAGAATTATTAATATTTATGAATATAGTTTAAAAACTCCTTCTATTTTCTCTTTTGGATTAGCTAAAGTTTTTGGATCTAAGGGCCTAATTAGTTTACAATATGATTTGACGGATTTTAGTAACTTAAAATTCAATGTTGCAGATGGTGATATAAATTTTATAAACCAAAATAAGAAAATTGAAAGATCTTTAAAATCGGCTGGAATATTAAAATTAGGGGGAGAGTATCGAATTAGTCGATTAAGTTTTCGCGGAGGTTATTATCACCAACAATCGATTAATAATATTATAAATGATAATAGTTATGGATATTCTTTTGGATTAGGTTACGATTTAGGTAGCAGTTTATTGAATATTGGAATTTTAAATCAAAATATTAAAAAGTCAGAAACAATTTATCAAGAAGGGCTTACAGACATTATTTACCTAAGAAACAAGCAAGAACAATTCTTTATTAGTTTAGCAGTCAAATTATAATCTCTATTCCAAAAATTGTAAAGTCATTACTATTTAATTATTTATTGATAAATAATTATCTTTGTATTACTTATTTAAGCTATGAAATTAGAAAATTTACTTTCGGAGCAATTCGATGAAATTGGTGATAATCACCAAGCAGGTTCAAGAGAGACACCCCTGAGAAAAGATGCATTTAAAATCAGTGATGTTGAAAAAACAATTCTTATAGAGGATAAAATGCATGAAATTCTTAATATTCTTGGAATGGATTTGACAGATGATAGTCTAAAAGGGACTCCCAGAAGGGTTGCAAAAATGTTTGTTAATGAAATTTTTAGTGGAATCAACCCATTAAACAAGCCAAAATCTTCAACTTTCGAAAATAAATACAAATATGGGGAGATGTTAGTAGAAAAAAACATCACCCTATACTCAACCTGTGAACATCATTTACTGCCTATTTTTGGCAAGGCTCACTTAGCTTACATATCTAATGGAACTGTTGTTGGACTTTCAAAAATGAATAGAATAGTTGATTATTTTGCTAAGCGACCGCAGGTACAGGAAAGACTTACTCTTCAAATTGTTGAGGAGTTAAAAAAAATCCTTGGAACTGAAAACGTTGCTTGTGTTATTGATGCAAAACATTTGTGTGTAAATTCAAGAGGTATTCGTGATATTACTAGTAGCACCGTAACAGCAGAGTTTGGTGGAGTTTTTAAGGAAAAACAAAAGAAACGTGAGTTCCTAGATTACATTAAACTGGAAACGGAGTTTTGATTGACCATTCCCTAGTTGTATTAAATTCTTTAAGTGGGAAAAAAGAGCCTTTCAGATCAATCAAACCCGGCTATGTGGGAATGTATGTCTGTGGTCCAACTGTCTATAGTAACGTGCATTTGGGTAACTGCCGTACCTTTATATCTTTCGATTTAATTTATCGCTATCTTAATCACTTAGGGTATAAAGTTAGATACGTCAGAAATATAACTGACGCTGGGCATCTTGAAAATGACGAGGATACTGGTGAAGATCGTATTGCAAAAAAAGCACGGATTGAGAAAATTGAGCCTATGGAAGTTGTACAATATTTCACAGTTGACTTCCATCAAATTTTAAAAAAATTCAACAACCTTCCTCCTGGAATTGAACCCACTGCTACAGGACATATTATTGAACAAATTGAATTGATTAAAAAAATACTAAAGGAGGGCTTAGCCTATCAAGTCAATGGATCTGTCTATTTTGATGTTTTAAAATTTAATGAGACTTATCAATACGGAAAGTTGAGTGGAAGAAAAATTGAAGAATTAATCCACAATACTAGAAAACTCGATGGGCAAAGCGATAAAAAAAATCCTCAAGATTTTGCTTTGTGGAAAAAAGCAGAACCCCAACATATTATGCGTTGGCCCTCTCCTTGGGGTGATGGCTTTCCAGGTTGGCATCTAGAGTGTACTGCAATGAGTACAAAATATTTAGGGGAATCATTCGATATTCACGGCGGCGGAATGGATTTAAAATTCCCTCATCACGAATGCGAAATTGCACAAGCTGAGGCAATAAATAAAAAACCGCCCGTTAAATATTGGCTTCATGCCAACATGTTGACTCTCAATGGAAAAAAAATGGCAAAGTCAACTGGAAACAATATACTTCCAATGGATATTTTTACTGGAAAAAATGATAAATTTAGTAAACCATACAGCCCCCAAGTAGTTCGGTTTTTCATGTTACAAGCTCATTATACTTCTGTATTAGACATAAGCCAAGACGCTTTGGATGCCTCAGAAAAAGGCTACCAAAGATTAATGGAAGCCGTTAATAAACTAGCTAAGCATCAATCTGGTGAACTAAAAGGTGAATTTGACACCGACAAATGGCTTAAAAATTGTTACGCTGCAATGGATGACGATTTCAATAGTCCTCTTCTAATTGCTCACCTCTTTGAAGCCGTAAAGTTCATTAACTTGATAATTCATGAGGATCACCCTATTAATTATAATCAGTGGAAAATTCTTAATAAAATGCTTCCAGTTTTCATTCATGAGGTATTGGGTATAGGTGTTGAAAAAGAATCAAGTTCCTTAGCTAAAGAAAAGCTGAAACAAACAGTAGGCTTATTAATCGATTTAAGAAATAAAGCAAGAATTAATAAAGATTTTGAGACTTCAGATCAAATCAGAAACCAACTCAAAGAATATGGGATTCATCTTAAAGACGGCAAAGAAGGTACCAACTTCACATTTGATTAAATTCAAAAAAATGTTAAAAAAAATTTTAATTTTTCCACTTGTAGTTCTAATTAAAGCCTATCAAAGTTTTATTTCACCTCTCTTAACGCCTTCTTGTAGGTTTACCCCTACTTGTTCACATTACGCCATTGAATCCTTAACAAAGTTCGGTGTATTTAAAGGTGTTATTTTAACGATTAAGCGTATCTCTAAATGCCACCCTTGGGGCAAAAGTGGTTATGATCCCGTTCCTTAAAATTTACAACCATTACAAATCGATTTTATATTACATTTAACCTTAACATCAAAAAACCTAATGATACTATTAAAAATTAACTGGGCACCAACTGAAAAACTATTTGAGATTGGAGGTTTTGGAATTCACATCTACAGCTTGATGTTTATAATAGCTTTTTTATTAGGGCTCCGGTTGTACAAAAAAATGTTTATTAGGGAAAGTATAGACGAAAAATACTTAGAGCCTCTTTTCATTTTCATGGTTTTTTCCACCCTAATTGGTGCAAGGCTGGGAGAAGTTTTTTTTTACAATTGGGGTTATTTTAAGGATCATCCATTAGAGATTTTACTACCCATAAAAGCCATCGAAGGAAGTTCTATGTTGTTTGGACTCATTTCAGGTTATGAATTTATTGGATTTAGGGGCTTAGCCAGTCACGGTGCGACCATAGGTATCATTTTAGGTATTTATGCATACCAGCAGACCTACAAGTTTAAACCATTAATTTGGATACTAGATCGCCTAACTATTCCAGTTGCTATTGGAGGATTTTTTGTTCGAACTGGAAACTTTTTTAACTCTGAAATTGTAGGAAAATATACTGGCTCCAACTTTGGGGTTGTTTTTCAAAATCGCGGAGAAATACTTCCGCGTTATCCCGCCCAGATGTATGAAGCCTTTGGTTATTTAATATTATTTTTTATACTCAGAAAACTCTACAATAATTCATACGGAGATCAAAAAGGATTTCTTTTAGGCTTATTCTTTATTGGTATGTTTACAATTCGTTTTTTTATAGAATTTATTAAAGAAAGTCAAGGTGGGTTTGAAACTGCAATGCCAATGTTATCGACTGGTCAATGGTTGAGCATACCTTTTATATTATTGGGATTTGGTCTTTTAGCATTATCTATGAAAAAACAAAAAGTATAATAGTTAATTAATGAAAGATCTGACTGTTGAAAAATTAAGGTATCCTATTGGTAGATTTGAATGGAAACCTAAAATGTCTGAAAAAAGTTTTGAATTCCACAAAATAAAAATTGCAAATTACCCCAACTTATTGGAGAATAAAATCAAAGACCTCAGTAGTAATGATTTTAAAAAAACATATCGCCCGTGAGGTTGGCAAATTGCTCAACTGATTCATCATATTGCCGACAGTCATACACATAATTATATCAGGTTTAAACAAACGATTCTAGTAAAAAATCCAACCATTATGGATTATAAGCCTGAGGATTGGGCATCAACTTTAGACGCAACAATAGAAGATATTACTGGAAGCTTACAGATGATTAAGGGAATCCATCATCGTTGGTCAATATTACTAAACAGTATTAAACTAAATGACTTACAAAGGTGCTATTTCCATCCTAATAGAAACAGAAAATATCCTCTTCATGTGGCCTTAGCCCTCTATGCTTGGCATGGGGATCATCATCTGGCACATATTGAAAACACCCCGTAAAAAAAGTCGCACCATTCAGTACGACGACTTTCTGTTAAAATTTTAAAACCAAAACTATACTGTATTTTCTGTGGCCGCATTGCCCTTTTGTGTATCAAACATTACAGGTGTTGCAATAAAAACAGAGGAATAAGTCCCTACAATCACTCCAATAATTAGAGCGAACATAAAGCCTCGGATGGATTCACCACCGAAAATAAAAATAGCTAAGAGAACAATTAGTGTAGTTAATGAAGTGTTTAGGGTTCTACTCAAAGTACTGTTTAAAGCGGCATTAACGGTTTTATTAAACTCCCATTTGGTATGCTCTCCAACAAATTCTCTAATCCGGTCGAATACAACCACTGTGTCATTCAAGGAATAGCCAATAACTGTAAGCACAGCTGCAATAAATGCTTGGTTAATTTCCATGCTAAAGGGCATAAATTTATAGGTTAATGAGAAGATTCCCAAAACAATAAGTACATCGTGAAATACTGCAGCAACCGCACCAAGAGAAAATTGCCATCTTCTAAATCTTAACAGAATATAAAGAAATACTACAATAAGTGATCCTATAACCGCAAGGAAAGAGTTTTTCTTAATATCATCAGCAATCGTTGGCCCTACTTTAATGGAAGACATAATTCCAACCTGCTTATCGTCCGAACCATTTAAGAACTGATCATAAGTGTAGCCATCAGGCAAGAAAGATTGTAAAGAATTGTATAGAATATTTTGTATCTCGTCATCAACTACCAACCCCTCTACATCCACCTTATATTTTGTCGTAATTTTTAATTGGTTTTCCTCACCAAAAGTTTTTACTTCAGCACTTCCAAGAGTTTTGATCAGATTAGACTGCACCTCGGATGGATTAATAACCTGGTCAAAACGAACAGTATAAGAGCGTCCCCCGACAAAATCAACACCTTGATTCAACCCTTGAAAACTTAAAGAAGTTAAACTGAATATTAAAGTTGTACTTGAAACGAAATAAGCTATTTTTCTTTTTTCAAGAAAATTTATATTAATCTTACTTAAAAGCGATTGGGTAAACTTTGTTCCCATAGAGACGCCTTTCCCTTTTTCATTTCTTGAATCAATAAAAAATCTTGTAATAAAAATAGCTGTAAATAAAGAAGTTGCAATACCAATTAACAGAGTCGTCGCAAAACCTTTAATAGGTCCAGTTCCAAAAATAAAGAGAATTAATGCTGTCAAACCTGTTGTAATATTTGCATCTAAAATTGATGAAAGTGCATTATTATAGCCATCGGCAACTGATTTCCTAAGACCTTTTCCCTTTTTTAATTCCTCTCTAATCCTCTCAAATATTAATACATTAGCATCGACAGAGATACCTATAGTCAATACAATTCCTGCGATGCCAGGAAGAGTTAGAACTGCTCCTAATCCCGCAAGGATACCAAAAATGAGTAAAATATTTAATATCAAAGCTATATCTGCAAAGATTCCAGCAGCTCCATAATAAAACACCATCCAAATCAAAACTAGAATTAAAGCTATTATAAAGGAATACATGCCACTTTGAATCGCTTCTCTACCCAGCGAAGGCCCAACAATCTCAGATTGAATAATCTCAGCTGCAGCTGGCAGTTTACCTGCTCTTAAAACATTAGCTAAATCAATCGCTTCATTGAGTGAAAAATTACCTGTTATTTCTGAACGCCCTCCAGCAATTGGTCCACTTGAAACTCCAGGGGCTGAATAAACAATATTATCTAAAACAATTGCAATATTAGTTGACTCACGAAACGCTTTTCCTGTCAAAGCCTCCCAGGTTCTTGCTCCTTGGGAATTCATTTGCATTGATATCGCTGGATTACCCGACATATCATAGGTTTGCATGGCGTCAACAACTACTCCGCCACTAAGAGGTGCTAGGTCGTCGCGATTTGATTTTAGTGCATATAAATCAATAACATTACTATTTGGTGCTGGTTTTCCCCATGAAAACTTAATATATCTAAGGTTCCTCGGTAATAATTTTCTTACCTCTGGAGTGTCCAAATAAGCCATAATTTTTTCTGCATCTTTAGCTGCAAATTGGGCCAGCACAGGTCCACCTTGATATCCATAGCCAACTACAAGATCCATTATTGGATTTATTGATTCTACACTAATTGAGTCCTTGGCTTCAACGTCAGCAAGCAGGTCGTCAATAGAGGATTCATTTGTGTCTTTTTTAATAATTTCATTTTCCTCAACAATAACAGTTTTTAAATATTCATTTGCCTGGGATAAGAAACTTATTAACTGGTCATTTTTATAGGTTTCCCAAAATTCTAATTGAGCTGTACTCTGTAAAAGGTTTTTAACCCGATCAACATCTTTAGCACCTGGAAGCTCAACCAAAATTCTACCTGAATTTCCCAGTCGCTGAATATTAGGTTGGGTAACTCCAAACTTATCAATACGTTTTCTCAAAACCTCAAATGCTGAAATTATGGATTCATCTACCTTTTTTCTCAAAATCGGCTTAACCTCTTGATTTGCCATTTGAAATGTGATTTCATCACTTAGTGTACGATTAGCAAAAATATCTGGACTAGCTAAATTAAAATCACTATTTACCTGATCAAATGCACTAAAAAAGGATTCTATATAGGGTTCATTGCTTCGCTGTTGTATGTCATCTGCATTTTCAAGTGCCTGATTGAAAACAGGGTTTTTAGAGTTTTCTGACAAACCTTTTAAAATATCTTTTACTGAGATTTGGAGAATTACATTGATTCCCCCTTTTAAATCTAGTCCCTTGTTAAGCTCTTTACCCTTAGCATCATCATAGGAAGTAAATCCAAATATAGATAAACTGCCAATTGAATCTAGGTAATCATTGGAAGCCTTGTCTCTCAAATTGATATAATCGTAAACTTCTTGCGAATATTTTGAAATGGCAAATTCTTTTGCTTCAGCCTCTTTTTGGCTAGCAATAAATGTAAAGGAAAGTTGATATATACTCACAAATCCGAAGAGTATAGCAAAGAGTCTAATGAGTCCGTTATTTTGCATTTTGGTTTTTATTTATGCTAAATCAAGCGTGCAAATATAAAGTTTAGCCAATGAATTAACAACTTTAAAAAGGGTTTAAAGTATTTTAGGCTAGGGATTTAGTAAATGAGTCTTAGAGTTTATTTCAAAACCTCCTTCAAAGCCTCATTCATGTTGCGAACTGCAACTGCACTTTGGTTTAATTTTTCTTGTTCGACCTCATTTAATTTAACATCTACAATTGCTGATATACCACTATTTCCAATAATACAAGGTACACCAATACAAATATCATCTTGATTGTATTCACCTTCCAAATAAACTGAACAAGGAATCATCTTTCGCTGATTATTAACTATACTATCAACAAGATAAGCAACCGATGCACCCGGTGCATACCATGCTGAGGTTCCCAAAAGTTTGGTTAAGGTAGCACCTCCTACCATAGTTTCAGCTGCGACTTGATTTAACCTGTCAGAAGTTAGGTGTTGAGATACGGGAGTTCCATTGTAGCTAGCCAATCTTGTCAAAGGTATCATAGTAGTATCACCATGACCTCCAATCACCATGCCCTGAATATCATTTGATGGTTTATCTAAAGCTAATGAAAGATAAGTTTTGAATCTCGAGCTATCCAATGCGCCACCCATTCCAATTACACGATTTTTAGGAAGACCTGTAGATTTTAAAGTCAAATAGGTCATTGTATCCATAGGATTTGAAACTACTACTATAACAGTATTAGATGAATATTTTAAAATATTTTCTGAGACTGATTTTACAATACCTGCATTGATGCCGATCAGCTCCTCTCTTGTCATTCCTGGCTTTCGCGGAACTCCAGAAGTAATTACAACAACATCACTACCTGCGGTAGCAGCATAATCGTTAGTAACCCCTTTTATTCTTGAGTTAAATCCCAGAGTAGTTGCAGTTTGCATCAAATCTAGTGCCTTACCTTCTGCAAAACCTTCCTTAATGTCCAACAATACTACCTCACTTACTATTGATTTAATTGCAATATATTCTGCACATGAAGCGCCAACATTACCTGCGCCGACAACTGTTACTTTCATTTATTGAGTTTTTTAAATTCTTAGATAAGGCCAAAAATAAAAGTTTTTACCTGGATGCGCCTTATTAAAAATGGAATATTAAGCGTCTATATTAGCGTAAATGGCATTTTTTTCTATAAACTCCCTTCTTGGGGGGACTTCATCTCCCATTAACATCGAAAAAATCCGGTCAGCCTCACCACCATTCTCAATAGTTACCCTCCTTAATGTTCTCATCTCAGGATTCATAGTTGTATCCCATAGTTGTTCAGCATTCATTTCACCAAGGCCCTTATATCGTTGCACGCTAGAACCTGTTCCAAATTCTTGTTGAAGAAGATCCCTTTGATCATCATCCCAGGCATAAACTTTTTTTGCTCCCTTTTTAACTAAATACAAAGGGGGTGTAGCAATATATATATAACCGGATTCAATCAACTCCCGCATATAACGAAAAAAGAATGTTAATATAAGAGTTGAAATGTGACTCCCATCAACATCGGCATCACACATTATAACTATCTTATGGTAGCGTAATTTTTCAAGATTTAAAGCTTTACTATCCTCTTCGGTTCCAATAGTAACTCCAAGAGCAGTGTAAATATTCCTTATTTCTTCATTTTCAAAAACTTTATGTTGCATGGCTTTTTCAACATTAAGAATTTTACCTCTCAAAGGTAATATTGCTTGGAAATTACGATCCCTACCTTGTTTGGCAGTTCCTCCTGCAGAATCCCCCTCGACAAGAAAAACTTCACAAATTGCTGGATCTTGCTCAGAGCAATCAGATAGTTTACCTGGCAACCCACCACCAGACATTACTGTTTTTCTTTGAACCATTTCTCTTGCCTTTCTAGCGGCATGACGAGCTTGAGCGGCAAGGATTACTTTTTGGACTATTAATTTTGCATCGTTTGGATGTTCTTCCAGATAATTTTCAAGCATTTCAGAAACTGATTGAGATACTGCTGCACTAACTTCTCTATTCCCGAGCTTGGTTTTTGTTTGGCCCTCAAATTGAGGTTCTCCAACTTTAACAGACACAATGGCAGTTAAACCTTCTCTAAAGTCATCTCCAGCTATATCAAACTTTAATTTATCAAGAAGACCAGAGGCATCTGCATATTTCTTTAGTGTACCAGTTAAACCCCTTCTAAATCCGGAAAGGTGGGTACCACCTTCATGAGTATTTATATTATTTACATAAGAATGTAAATTTTCATTAAAGGAGGTGTTATAAATCATTGCAACCTCAACAGGAATGCCATTTTTTTCACCTTCCATAGATATCACATTCTGGACAATAGGCTCTCGGTTAATATCCAAAAATCTAATAAATTCTTTCAGACCATCATTTGAAAAGAATTTATCATGGAAAAAATCTCCATTATCATCTTTTCTTCTTTTATCAGTTAGATTAATTGTAATTCCTTTGTTTAAAAAGGATAATTCCCTCATCCTTTGGGCTAGGGTATCATAATTATAATCAAGTATTTGTTGAAAAATCTGTGGATCAGGTTTGAAGGTTACTACAGTTCCTTTTTTATCAGAAGTTCCTTTTTCTTCGACTGAGGTTAAAGGTTTTCCTCTTTCATAGATTTGCTCCCAAATTTTACCATCTCTATATACCGTTGCTGTTAGTTTTTCTGATAAAGCATTTACACAAGAAACTCCAACTCCGTGGAGTCCCCCTGAAACCTTATATGAATCTTTATCAAACTTTCCACCAGCTCCGATTTTGGTCATTACAACCTCAAGGGCAGAAACACCTTCCTTTTTATGCAATCCTACAGGTATACCTCTACCATTATCCTCAGTTGTAATTGAATTATCCTCATTAATTATAACTGAAATAGTGTCACAATGTCCTGCTAAAGCCTCGTCAATTGAATTGTCCACTACTTCGTAAACAAGATGGTGTAAACCTCTGGAACCAACATCTCCGATGTACATTGAAGGCCTCATTCTAACATGCTCCATGCCCTCGAGGGCCTGAATACTATCGGCAGAATATTGCGGACCTATTTTTTCTTCACTCATAAACTTAAAGCTGGTTTTCTATCATTATCGTACACAAACAAATATAAGGAAACAGCTAGTGAAAATGTATGTTATAAGCCTTTAACGAGGCTAAGTTATTAACACTTAGTGTGAAAAAAATTATTGAAAATTTATGTTAAATACTACTCATTATAGGCATCATCATGAACTTTGGTGACCGCACGCCCACTAGGATCATTTTGGTTCTTAAATGCCTCATCCCAATCCAATGCCACCGGAGTACTACAGGCGACCGAGGGAACTGAAGGAACGCTCATAGCGGCAGCATCACTTGGGAAATGTTCTTCAAAAATACTTCTATAATAAAATTCCTCTTTATTTTGAGGGGTTTGAAGTGGAAAACGGTAATGAGCATTTGACATTTGTTCATCGGTAACAGCTAATTCAACCACTTCTTTAAGGGTGTCAATCCAACTGTAACCAACCCCATCAGAAAACTGCTCTTTTTGACGCCAAGCCACACTTTCAGGGAGATAATCCTCAA
>CABXUL010000036.1 GCA_902515395.1 uncultured Bacteroidota bacterium
TGACCGTCCATAGTAAATCGTTTAAACTCATTTGCACTTCTTGAGGTAATCAAAAGTGTTGGGTTTATTGCATCTCTTTTATCAACTGTAATACCATGACAGCACTCAAATTGATCTTTTCCTTTTCCATTTCCTCCGAAATGGCGAATATAATTTCCTTTGGCGTCGTATTGTATAATAAAATCTTTTCCATAGCCATCGGCAATATAAATGTCGCCATTAGGGGCTACAGCGGTTTCAGTAGGTTTAAACTTTTTTGAATTTTCATATTCAGGAATTTCAACGGGTTTATTAAAAGTCATCAATACGTCACCTTTCAAGGTAGTTTTACAAACCTTTTTAGAACTAGGGTCCGTAATAAACAAAAACTCCTCTCCACCTTCTTCAACTATGGTAAGCCCGTGAGCTCCAGGATAATCCGTGCCCCAAGCATTTAAAATTTTTCCTGATCGATCATAAATCAAGATATTATTTTTGGTGTGGGTAGTCGTCATTATGAGCCTCTGGTTTTTATCCATTACCATCTCGTGGCAGTCTTTAACTGGAAACTGACTAGGGTCCTGCACACCCCACTTCTTATCAACTTTATATCTATAACTACCATGACCTATAGTTGGATTTTCCACGGTTTTCCTGGATGTAATTCCAAATACGGAGTGTAATGAGGATATTGCCAAGCCTGAGGCGTAGGCAGTATTTCTAATAAAGTTTCTTCTAGTGGTCATTTAGTTAAATTTTACATAAGCATGAATTAAAGCAGAAATAATAAATTTGGTTTTATTGCAAACAAGATAACCATTTTTGTAATATTAATAAAACATCTAAGTTTAACCTTCAAATTTTATTAAGTCATTTAGAGTTCCTATATTTCACATGAAAAAAAATAATATGAAACCACACTTTTTACCTTTTGTTTTTCTAATAGTACTTAATTCTTTTGGTCAAAAGTGGCAACCAATCGAGCAAAAAATCGTGAGCCGGTGGGCAAAAAAAGTAACTCCAGACAATGTCTGGCAAGAGTACCCTAGACCACAATTTAAAAGATCAACTTGGAAAAACCTAAACGGAATTTGGGATTACATTATTCTAAAATCCAATCAGCCGAAACCAAAAAGCTTTACAGGCAAGATATTAGTTCCATTTAGTTTTGAATCTGCTTTATCAGGAGTAGGAAGGAGTATTACCCCAGAGGACAAAATGTGGTACAGAAAAAAATTCAGTATTCCCAGTGGATGGAAAGGTAAGAGGATTTTAGTGAATTTTGAGGCTGTTGACCATGACACCAACGTATGGGTAAATGATATTCTTGTTGGGTCTCACAAGGGAGGATTTGATCGTTTTTCATTTGATATTACTGATTACCTGATCCAAGAAAATGATCAGGAATTAGTCGTCTCAGTCAAAGATGCAACGAATTTAAGCCCTCAACTTCGGGGTAAACAAAGATACAAACCTAGTGGAATTATGTACACACCGGTTAGTGGAATTTGGCAAACAGTTTGGTTGGAAGCTGTGTCGGATGAAGCTTATTTAGGGGAGGTGAAAATTACCACTGATATTGATAAAGGTACGGTAAAAATTATTCCATTTGGACATGAAGCCCTTCGAAGTAGATACAAAGTCAAAGCCTCAGTTTATAAAAACAAATCAATAATCGTCGAGGGATCAGTTTCTGCCAACAAGCAATTAGAATTAAAAATAAGAGAACCCGAATTGTGGTCTCCTGATAATCCAAATCTTTATGACCTTAAACTAACTCTAACGAACCTTAAAGGAAAAAAAATTGACCAGATTGATAGCTATTTCGGCATGCGAAAAATTAGTCTAGGTGATCACAAAGGAGTTAAGTACCTTTTTCTTAACAATAAACCACTTTTTCATTATGGAACTTTAGACCAAGGCTGGTGGCCTGGTGGTCTTTTAACTCCTCCATCTGATGAGGCGATGCGTTACGATATCGAAATTACTAAAGCTATGGGTTTTAATATGATCAGGAAGCATGTTAAAATTGAGCCTGATCGATGGTATTACCATTGTGATAAGTTAGGAATTTTAGTCTGGCAAGACATGCCATCTGGAGGAAAAATGGTTAAAAAAATTAATGGGCCATCAACAAAAAAGCGAGATAATAAATATCATACTCCCTTACAGAATGTAGGTAGAACTGGTGTGGATATATATAAAAATATTGCTGAATCTATTCAGTTTGAGAACGAACTTAAAAAAATGATTAATATTCACTACAATTCACCAAGTATTGTTGTTTGGGTTCCATTTAACGAAGGTTGGGGACAATACGATACCTGTAGAATTAGCGATTTAGTTAAAGGATTAGATCCTTCGAGGTTAGTTATCCCAACTAGTGGATGGTCATTAAGAAACTGCGGAGATATATATGATATTCACACCTATGAAATAGAATTAATAAGACCCCCATCTTTAAATTTAAGAGATCCGGTACATTTAAATCAAGCAACGGTAATAGGTGAATTTGGAGGAATTGGACTAAAAATTGAAGATCACTCTATGAAATTGACAAAAAAATACCAAAGTGCAATGACTAAAGATGACCTAGCCAGTGATTATTTGTATAAGTTTAATCAAATAATTGATATGAAAAAAGACGGTCTTTCAGGAGCAGTTTACACTCAAACTACTGATGTAGAAGGAGAACTTAATGGGCTAATGACTTATGATAGAGAGGTAATTAAGATACCACCGGAGATTCTAAATAAACTACATTCACCTATTTATAAAGAATAAAAACTAAACTAAACCAAACTATAACCAATGAGCCTAAATCGATTATCAATAATCTCCCTTTTATTTTTGTTTGTATTTTGCAATTATAATTCAAAAGAAGAATTTGTTTTGAAAGCATCTGATTTCCAAAAAACTATTGATGGTAAGGTCACTAATCTTTACCTTTTAAAAAATGATAAAATCAAAGTTTACATAACCAACTATGGCGGTAGAATTGTTAGTCTCCTTACACCTGATCGTTATGGCCAAATGGGTGATGTGGTTTTAGGCTTTAAAAGTATTGATGATTACCTTAGCGCAAATGGCCCTTATCACGGTGCCTTGATTGGTCGAGTTGGAAATCGTATCGCCAAAGGTAAATTTACATTGGATGGTAAAACTTATAGTTTACCAATCAACAACAACGAAAATCACCTGCATGGTGGGCCTGAGGGGTTTAATAATCAGGTTTGGGAAGTAAAAGCAGTCGATCAATCCTCCATCTCCATGAACTACTTTTCAAAGGATGGTGAAATGGGCTATCCAGGAAATCTAGATGTGCAGGTAAAATATTCTCTAAACAATGAAAACGAACTATTGATCTCCTACAAGGCGACTACAGATAAATCAACACCGGTTAATTTAACCAATCACGCGTTTTTTAATCTTGCAGGAGAAGCAAGTGGAACAATCAACGACCATCTCCTAAAGCTAAACGCAGACCACTTCACACCAGTCGATGAAACTCTAATTCCACTAGGTGAAAATAGGTCTGTCGAGGGGACACCTTTTGATTTTAGGATACCGAAAACCATAGGAAGAGATCTCAACCAACAAAACACGAATACACAAATGAACTACGGTGGAGGTTACGACCATAATTTTGTTCTCAACAAAGAGAATGAAAGAGAGATGAGTTTAGCTGGATACGTTATAGACCCTAAAACTGGACGAAGAATGGATATATTCACTGAGGAACCCGGTATTCAATTTTATGGGGGGAATTTTATGGATGGATCTGATATTGGTAAATACGGTAAGAAATTTTTATACCGAGAGTCATTTGCATTGGAAACTCAGCATTTCCCGGACTCACCCAATCAACCATCTTTTCCAAATATTATACTGTTACCAGGAGACATATACCAAACAAAGAGCATTTATAAATTTTCAGTTGCTGATTAAAATAATCAGTTTAAAATTAATAACTACAAATTTTTACTAAATACTATAATAGCTAGTAAACTAAAATAAATTTAAACCTCATTGTTGGGTTTGCCAATTGTTGCTAGGATTCCGCCATCTACATAAAGGATTTGCCCATTCACAAAATCACTTGCTTTTGAACTAAGAAAAATTGCTGTTCCTTGAAGTTCATCTGGTTCTCCCCATACTCCTGCGGGAGTTCTATTAACAATGAACTCGTTAAATGGGTTTCCATCAACACGGATAGGTTTAGTTTGTTCTGTTGCAAAGTAACCAGGTCCTATTCCATTTACTTGTATGTTATGTCTTGCCCATTCAACACACATATTTTTTGTAAGCATTTTTAGTCCACCTTTTGCCGCAGCATAGGCACCAACGGTGTTTCTACCCAACTCACTCATCATAGAACAAATATTTATTATTTTACCTGATTTTCTTGCAATCATTCCCTTAATTACAGATTTTGAGACAATAAAAGGGCTAATCAAATCTACATTGATAACTTGCTCAAAATCTTCAACCTCCATTTCAGTAAGTGGAGTTCGCTTTATAATACCAGCGTTATTTACTAAAATATCGATTGGACCTACCTCAGATTCAATTTTACCCACAGAATCCATTACAGATTTTTCGTCAGTTACATCAAAACGATAGCCATAGGCGTCAATCCCCTCCTGAATAAATTCGGATACTGCGTTATCTATTTTCTGTTGCGAGCTATTCCCATTAATAATTACCTTGGCTCCAGCCCTTCCAATACCTCTAGCCATTGCCATTCCTAGTCCGTGGGTAGCACCAGTTACCAAAGCAATCTTTCCAGTTAAATCAAATAATGATGTACTCATATGTTTTATCTTAAACTGGGTATTGGACAGCCGTCCATATCTCCATAATCTAGATTTTCGCCTGCCATTCCCCAAATAAATATGTAGTTCGATGTCCCAGATCCAGCATGAATAGACCAAGGAGGTGAAATAACCGCTTGTTCATTTGCCATCCATATATGTCTTGTTTCATTTGGTGCTCCCATAAAATGACAAACAGCTTGATCTTTAGGAACTTCAAAATAAAAATAAACTTCCATCCTTCTATCATGCACATGCGCTGGCATTGTATTCCATACTGAACCAGACTTTAGTTCAGTCATTCCCATTTGTAACTGGCATGTCGGCAAAATACTGTTAACTATCAGTTTTCTGATGGTTCGGGCATTTGCAGTTTCAGGTGTTCCTAGGTCTACAATTTCTGCTTCATCTCTACCTACTTTTCTACTAGGGTATGCTTGATGAGCAGGGGTTGAGTTTATATAAAACTTTGCTGGAGATGAAATCTCTTCACTGGAGAAAGAAACTTCTTTGGTTCCCCTACCTAAGTAAAGTGCTTCTTTATACCCTAGAATGTAGTTGACACCATCAGCAGTAACAGAGCCATTTCCACCAACATTAATGATACCCATTTCACGTCTTTCAAGAAAAAAGTTTGCTTTTAGAGGATCAATAGTTTCTAATTTAACCACTGTTTTTTTTGGAATAACCCCACCGACAACGAATCTATCATAATGGGTGTAAATGCAATTGATTTGATCAATTCCAAAAACCTGATCAATCAAAAATTCATCTCGTAATGCTTTCGTCCCCATTTGATTCGTCTCCCGGGGTCCTATTGCATAGCGAACACTATATTTATCGTTCATTTTATTTCTTTAATTTTTGAATTAATGCCAATGTGATTTTAACCCTATTTTCTAGGGCCTCAAAATCATGATTAGCCAAAACTTCTTCGGATATTAATTTTGACCCCATACCTACACAAACTACACCAGCGTCAAACCAGGATTTTAAGTTATCCTCTTCGGTACTCACTCCACCTGTTGGCATAATACTTGTCCATGGCTGAGGTCCTTTAATCGCCTTCACAAAATCTGGACCATAGGTGTTTCCAGGAAATAATTTAATTATTTCTCCACCTAATTCCTCTGCCTTTGCAATTTCTGATAAGGAGCCACATCCTGCGGACCAAAGAACCTTTCTTCTATTACATACTTGAGCAATATCTTCTCTTAAAACTGGAGTAACTATAAAATTAGCTCCCAATTGCATATAAAGTGATGCAGCAGCAGCATCGGTAATTGATCCTACTCCTAAAATCATCTCTGGAAGTTCAGCTAGAACATACTTGTTCAACTCTTCAAAAATATGGTGAGCAAAGTCTCCCCTACTAGTAAATTCTAATAATCTTGCACCACCTTTATAGCAAGCTTTTAAGGTTTTTTTAGCGACTTCAATATCACCGTGATAGAATAATGGAACCATACCAGTCTCTATCATTTTCATTGCTACTTCTAATCTTGTAAATTTTGCCATAATTAAGTTATCTAGCGACTCGGCCACTGGCATCGCCACCCATTAGTTTTTCTACTTCTTCAACAGTAACTAAATTGGCATCCCCATTAATAGTGTGCTTTAAGCAAGAGGCTGCCACTGCAAAGTTAAGCGCATTTTGGTCATCATCAGAATATTTTAATAAACCATAAATCAACCCACCCATAAAAGAGTCTCCTCCTCCAACTCGATCTACGATATGAGTAATTTGATATTCAGGACTGCTATAAATATTTGTTCCGTCGTATAAAATTCCAGCCCATGTATTATGGGACGCTGAGATAGAGCCTCTTAAGGTAGTAATTACCTTTTTCGCCTTTGGAAACTTATTCATCATTTGCTCACAAACAGACTGAAATGCTTCTGCCTTCACTTGATCTCCTTGTGTAGTGATATCTAATCCCTCAGGTTTAATACCAAAGTGTTTTTCAGCATCTTCTTCATTACCTAATATAACGTCGCAATAGGAAGTAAGCTCAGTCATAATCGGTTCTGAGGGTTGTCCATATTTCCATAATTTTGCACGATAATTAAGGTCTGTAGAGACTGTTATTCCCTTTTCACTTGCAATTTTAACTGCCTCCAAGCAAGCATCCGCCGCTCCTTGAGAAATTGCAGGAGTAATCCCTGTCCAGTGGAACCAACCAACGCCTTCTAGAGCAGAGTCCCAATCAACAATTCCAGCATTTATTTCAGCCATGGAAGAATGAGCACGGTCATATATTACTTTACTTCCTCTACTTACGGCACCTGTTTCTAAGAAGTAAATTCCTAATCGATCACCTCCATATACAATATTTTTAGTTCCAACTCCCCTTTTTCTCATCTCCATCATTGCACATGCTCCAAGATCGTTTTTGGGCAACCTTGTAACAAATTCAACCGGAACACCATAATTTGCTAGAGATACAGCAACATTAGATTCCCCTCCTCCATAAATGACATCAAAACTGTTAGCTTGCGAGAATCTTAAGTTACTGGAGGGTGAAAGCCTCAACATAATTTCTCCAAATGTAACTACTTTTTTCATCAATTTTATTTAATATTTAATTTGAATTGGATTGTCAATTTTTGCTGCAAGCTGATTTAAATGCGCTTCCCAACTTGAATGATCTTTAAATTGTTTGCTTTCAGACCAATGAAACCCTGAATAATAAACTAATTTACCTTCCTTTAATTTAAAATCTAAAAATACATGATTCTTATCCTTTATTTTAGGATTGTATACATGAAAGCCATCGTAGTATTTTGATGAAGTTAATAACACATTGCTTAGTATAGTTTCAAAATGATTCTGTTTTAACAATATCCCGTTGTTAATCTCTATAATAGATCCATTATTGTCTTGTAGGGAAATTCCCGCAGAAATATTATTAGTTCCTTTAATATTTACTTCAATTTTAGAAAGATTACTGCCTTTATCTAAACTAATTATTTTATGTTCACTAATTTTTCCGTATGGGCCATCCCAGTCTTCATAGTCTAATCTAAAAACGGTACGCAACGGTCCATTAGAAATGGTTTCATGATTAATAAAGTTTTTAGATACATAATATTTTTCCCCCATCATTAGAGCTAATCCTCCAGCTCCTCGACTAGCACCAACGTGAAAATTATCCAATCCCTCACCATGATCCTCGTGATAACTAATTCCTTTTTCTTCACTCTCTTTGTACCACTTATTAATAATAGGGTAATCAACTTTCTTTAACCAACAATCAATACCACTGGAAATGATCCCCCCCTTTTTACCTCCTTCAACCAACAACTGCGCAGCAGGTCCATATGTCCTAAAAGCAACTTTGTCGTTCTCCCAAGTGTAGTCGTCAATTCTCTCTGGTACAATCCTTGAAAAACAATTATCAAAAGCATTAGACATTTCAGGCTGTAATTTTAAATGAAAAATCTTTGATGACATAGGAGCTAAATTTGGCTGAAAAAGTAGTAAATCCATCACGCCGTCTTGATTCATGTCGATTAGTTGTTTAGTCAAAAAAGTTTCTTTTTCGACGTCGTAAATACCTATTTTTTCAATAGACGACTGAATTGATTCTGGAATTTTATTTATATCGATCTCAACGGTCTCGTAGTGCCTGGAAAAATCCAGTTGATTATTAAGTTCAATTGAAAATGGTTCAGAGGAGCAAGATAGTATTGAAATAATACTGATGATAAGAAGTGGTATTATACTTAATTTTATTTTGTAATATTTTTTCATTATATAATTTTTTAAACACCAAAGAATTCAGGTAACCACAGGCTCAACTGAGGTATATAAGTTACTAGAAATAACGATAGAATCATAACCAAGAATAAAGGGATTAATGGTTTAATAACCTTGGAAATTGTCGTTTTTGCAATACCAACACCAACGAATAATACTGATCCGACTGGAGGGGTACAAAGGCCTATACATAGATTAAGCATGAGTACAATACCAAAATGGGTTGGATCCATGCCCAAGGCAGTTACAATAGGTAGAAAAATTGGAGTGAAAATAAGTACGGCAGGAGTAGCATCCATAAAAACACCAACAGCTAATAAAATAACGTTAATCATCAATAATATAATTATTTTATTATCACTAATAGACAATAAAGCATTACTGATATCCTGAGGAATATTTTCATATGAAAGCACCCATGACATACACATTGAAGCACCAATCAATAGCATTACGATTGAAGTGGTTTCAACTGACTCTAAAATTACCTTTGGTAAATCTTTAAATGACATTTCTTTGTAGTAAAAGGAAAGTAGTACAGTATATAGAACGGCTACTGCAGAAGCCTCTGTTGCAGTAAAAATTCCCCCTATAATACCACCAATAACGATTACTAATAACAATAAACTTGGAAATGCATCTATAAACTTTACCAAAATCTCCTTCAAAGAAGAACGTTTACCAACGGGGTAATTATTCTTTTTTGACCAAATCATTGCCACAATCATCATCAATAATCCAGTTAAAATTCCTGGTATATATCCGGCCAAGAATAAAGCTGCAATTGAAACCCCTCCACTAGCCAATGAATAAACAATTAATGTATTACTTGGAGGTATTACAAGTCCAGTTGTTGAGGAAGTAATATTTACAGCAGCACCAAACTCTTTGGAATAACCTTCTTTTTCCATTTCTGGACCTAATATTGTGCCCATAGCAGATGCTGAAGCCATGGCTGATCCAGCTATCGCTCCCATCAACATCGCAGAAACAATATTTATCAATGCTAAACCTCCGGGTAAAAAACCTACAAGTGTCTTTGCAAAAGAAATCAATCGGTTGGCTATCCCTCCTTTACTCATTATTTGACCTGAGAGTATAAAAAAGGGAATAGCTAATAAAGCAAAACTATCTAATCCAGTCGCAATTCGCTGAGAAACTGTTGTAGTTGCTGCCGAAACTGGCATAGCTATCATTAAGGTAAACATCGAGGAGATTGCAATACACCATGCAACAGGAACCCCAATAATTAATAGTGAAAGAAAACTAAGTACGAGGACTAAAACTGGTAAAAATTCAATCATAACGCATGTTTTTTAAATCTAAAACTTTATAGAAAATAATCAAAGTACCACTCAAAGGTATTACTGCATAAACTAATCCAAGAGGGATCTTGAGCGAAGGTGAAAGTTGTTCTAATATTAAGGTGATATATACCAAACGTAAACCCCCAATAAACATACCTAAAAAAGCAAAACCCATTATGATAAGATTTATTGCCAACTTAACTCTTTTAAAATTTGATGCACTAAATTTTTCTGAAAAGTAGGTAATGGCAACATGATTTCCCTTTCCTGCAACATAGGCAGCTCCTAGTACTCCTACCCAAATCATAAGGTATCTTGCCAATTCGTCAGTAAAGGAGCTAGGGTTAGCTAAAAGATATCGCGAAAAAACTTGCCACAATACATTAACAACCATTAATGACATAATAAAGACAAGAGCTTTTTCCAATACTGAATCGATTTGAGATCTTAGTTTCATGTTTATTGTGTATTTTTAATTTTATCAATAAATATTTTCAAACCAGGATCTTTTTGGTATTCCTCTAATACAGATTTTGACTTTTCTGAAAATAGTGTTTTATCGGGATAACTAACTTGAACTCCTGCTGATTGAACTGCTTCAAGAGATTCCCGCTCAGACTCAAGCCATAATCGGCGTTGCTCAGTGATTGATAAATCAATGGCTTTTTGGATCCATTCTTGTTCCTGATCATTTAATGAGTTCCATAAATGGGTACTCATCAAAATCACATCAGGAACCGTAGTGTGTTCGTCTAAAATATAATATTTACAAACTTCGTAATGTCTCGAAAGATAAAAGCTAGGAGGATTATTTTCTGCACCATCAACTACTCCCTGTTGAAGAGCTGTATATAGCTCTCCCCATGAGATAGGAGTAGGAGAACCTCCAAGTGATTTAACCATATCAATAGCAGTTTGACTTTCCATGACCCTAATTTTTAAACCATCTAGGTCATTAGGTCCTTCCAAAGGTTTGTCAATAGTGTAAAAGCTTCTACTACCAGAATCATAATATCCCAAACCTTTTAACCAAAATTGTTCTGTCCCATTAAGCAATTCTTTTCCAATTGGTCCATCGAGTACGCTGAAACAATGTGTTTTGTCTCTAAACATATAAGGAATTCCAAAAACCTTAATACTAGGGGCAAAATTTTCTAAAATACTCGCAGAAACCTTTGTCATGTCTAAACTACCAATTTGAAGTAGTTCCACACATTGTCTTTCAGTTCCTAGCTGTTGACTTGGATATATTTGAACCTTGAACTTACCATTAGATAACTCTTCTAATTTTTCGCCAAAGTGAACCATTCCCATGTGGACTGAATGGCTTGTACTCAAGCCATGACCTAATCGAATAATTTTTGTGCCTGTAAGTTTATTACAACTGGAAAAAAAGGAAAAAACTATAATCGAAACTAGCAGGGTAAATTTGTTCATTAGCTTTTGAATTTTATAAATTTCTTGAGGTTGTGATATGAAATATTTTGAATCATCTCACCAAAAAAGCCTTTATCATTTGGTAACATACCATTTTCAATATCAGAACCAATCATATTGCAAAGCAACCGTCTAAAATATTCATGCCTTGGAAAAGATAAAAAACTTCTGCTATCGGTAAGCATTCCAATGAATTTTGACAATAGTCCCATATTAGACAATGTCCTCATTTGCAACTCCATCCCTTCCTTTTGGTCCAAGAACCACCATGCTGTTCCCCATTGAATTTCAACTTTTTCATTATTGAAATTTCCTGGCATAGTTGCAAATACCTCGTTCATTGCTGGGTTTAAGTTATATAAAATAGTATTGGTTAATTTATCGATATCATTTAATCTTCCTAATAACTTAGATAAATTTTTGGCTTGAGAAAAATCACCTATTGAATCGCAGCCAACGTCAGCACCCAGCTGTTTTTTTAATTTTTGATTATTTCCTCTTAATGCTCCAAGATGCAGCTGTTGCGTCCACTCAAAGTCATAATACATTTTAAAAAGCTCAAATAAAACACAAGAATTAAAAATCATTTCTTGCTCAGGTGTTGGAATCTTACCTAGTAATCGATTTTTAAATATTGTATTAACCTCAGTGAGAGTGTAATTTGCAGAATAGGTGAATTCCAGTCCATGATCAGACATCCTGCACCCATTTTCATGGAAATAAGCGACTCGAGATCGAAGTGCCTCAAGTAAACCATCCAAATCAGTGATTTCTAATCCAGAGATTTCCGATAAGGTATTTATATAATCCAGATAATTAAATTGTTCAATACCAAAAATCCTATCAGGTCTAAAGCCAGGGAAAACTTGAGGACCCTCAGCACTCAAAGCAATCTTCTGATGATGGGAAAGATCATCAATCGGGTCATCTGTGGTACAAAGCATTTCAACTTTCATATTTTCCATTAATTGCTTTGGAAGCAGGGTCTTAAGCTGGCGGTTAGTCTCCTCAAATATTTCTTTAGATGTAGAAGTTTGCAACAGGATGTTGATGTCAAAATAACGCTCTAACTCAAGATGAGTCCAATGAAATAATGGATTACCAACAGTAAATGGAACGGTATATGCCCATTTGTCAAATTTTTCTTTATTACTCGTTCCTTTTCCAGTGATGAATTTTTCTTCAATCCCTAGTGTTCGCATGGCACGCCATTTGTAATGATCACCACTTAACCAAATTTCATTAATTCCATCAAAAGGTTTATTATTTGCTATAACATCCGGGGGTAAATGATTATGATAGTCAATAATTGGCATGGATTCTGCGAAATCAAAATACAACTGTTCAGCTGTTTTATTTTCTAATAAAAAGTTTTCTTTGATAAAGCCCTTATTACTTTTAAACTCCATAACTATATTAATCTATTAATTCCCCATTCTAATCCTCTCAACTCCGCAAGACCTTTAAGTCTTCCTATTGCAGAATAACCAGGATTAATTTTTTCTTTAAATAAATCGTCAAGCATCTGATGTCCATGATCTGGTCGCATAGGTATTGAAGAATCATCACGGTTTTGATTAGCTCTTCGTCTTTGTTCTTTAATCACACAAGTAATTATTTCATGCATATCAACATCGCCCTCAAGGTGATCCGCTTCATAAAAATTTCCATCAGTATCTCGTTTGGTACTCCTAAGGTGTAAAAAATGAACCCGATCTGCAAATGCATTAAAAATAGCAGGTAAATCGTTGTCTGATCTAACTCCCAAAGATCCAGTACAAAAAGTTATACCATTGGAAATAGGTGGTACATTATCAAATATATACTTATAATCCTCTAATTTACTAACCACTCTTGGCAATCCTAAAAGAGAAAATGGAGGGTCATCAGGATGAATACACATTCGTATACCTAATGACTCAGCAACAGGAATAATATCAGTTAAAAACTGGACTAAGTTTAAGCGTAATTTATCTGATTCAATTCCCTTATAAGTGTTGAGCATAGCGCTAAATTCTTCCAAAGAATAGCCCTCTTCAGAACCTGGTAATCCTTTGAGGATATTATCAGAAATTCTTTGAATATCCTTAGATGATGAATTTTCAAACTGTATTTTAGCTTGAGAAATCTCCTTCGCAGAATAATCCTTTATTGCCCCCTCTCTTTTGAGTATGTATAGATCAAAAAGTCTCAATTCTAGGGCATTAAATTCCAAAGCAAGAGAACCATCTTCTAATACCTTATCCAAACGAGTCCGAGTCCAATCTAGAATAGGCATAAAATTGTAACATATTACAAAAACTCCACAGCTAGCTAAGTTTTTCATACTTACTTTATAGTTTTCAATCAGCTGCTCAAAGTCACCAGTTCTAGTTTTTATATTCTCATGAACAGGAAGTGACTCTACTACATCCCAACTAAGACCCGATGCCTCAATCTCATGTTTTCTTTTTCTAATTTCTACTTCAGACCAAACTGCTCCATTAGGTATATGATGAAGAGCATTAACAATACCGGTGGCTCCAGCTTGTCGAATATCTGATAAGTTTACTGGGTCCTTTGGACCATACCAGCGCCAGGTTTGAGTCATTTTCATTTTTCTTTATTTTAAACCCCACTAAAAGCGCTAAAGCCACCGTCAATGGGAAGTACTACTCCAGTTATGAATTTTGCTGCTTCACTACACAAAAAGTGAATTGCGCCATTTAATTCCTCAGCTTCCCCAAATCTTTTCATAGGGGTGTTTCTGATTATAGTATCTCCTCTCTCAGTATAGGATCCATCTTCATTTAAGAGTAATGCTCTATTTTGATTTCCCACAAAAAAGCCAGGCGCAATAGCATTAACCCTAACGCCAGAGCCAAACTTTAGGGCCATCTCAACAGCCATCCAACGGGTAAAATTCTCAATTCCTGCCTTTGAAGCAGAATACCCTACTACTCTGGTAATAACTCTGTCCACACTCATAGAGGAATAATTAATTATAGAACCACTTTTTTGTTGAGCCATAATTTCACCAAATACCAAAGAAGGAATAACTGATCCATTAAGATTTAATTCCGTTACTTTTTTAAAATCATCAATGGACAGATCAAATATTGTTTGATCAACCGCTATTGTAGCTCCTTGCATGTTTCCACCGGCTGCATTTAGAAGAATATCAACTCTTCCCCACTTAGCAATTATATCTTGACTAATTTTCTCAATAGAATCTTTAGAGAGTACATTGGATGCAAAACCAATGCCCTCTCCCCCATTACTTTCTATCAAATCAATAGTTTTTTGTGCTGATTCTTCGCTAAGATCAAGAATGGCGATTTTTACACCTGATTCTGATAAGCTCTGGGCTATACAGCTTCCAAGGGCACCTCCACCTCCAGTTATTACAGCTACTTTATCATTTAAATTAAAATTAGGTTTCATAGGTGTTTATAATATAAATTGATCATCATTCCACTCAATGACTTTATTTGTGTCCATAGCTTGTATTCCCATTTCAACAGCGTA
>CABXUL010000037.1 GCA_902515395.1 uncultured Bacteroidota bacterium
CCTTTTTTTATCCTGTACTTTCGGGGAAAAAACTCATCCAATCAGATATTCAACAATATTCTGGTATGTCTCGGCAAATTCAAGAGTATAGAGAAGATGGGGAGGAGATTTATTGGATTGATAATGCTTTTGGTGGAATGCCTACATATCAGTTAGGCGCAAGATATCCTTATGATTTTCTTACTCCAATTCACAAAATATTTCAATTGATTCCTCAACCTTCAGAAATTTTATTCCTTTACTTGCTTGCTGCTTATTTATTTCTACTAATTATAAAAATGCCAATACCAATTGCCATTTTGGGTGCTTTAGCCTACGGTCTATCTACTTATTTATTAATCATTATTCAAGTCGGTCACAACACTAAATCACAGGCTCTTGCATATATGCCATTGGTTATTGGAGGAATGTATTTATTACTTAGCAATAAAAGATTATTAGGGTTTCTTTTAACTGTTTTCGCACTTTCGATGCAAATTCGTGCTAATCACTATCAAATGACTTACTATATGCTGTTGTTGATGCTGGTCATTTTTGTTTTTTATGGGATCAAAGCGATAAGAGAAAAATCACTAAAATCATTTTCTAAAAGTTTGATACTGTTGATTACTGCAGGGATATTATCATTAGGACTCAATGCACCGCCTTTATTAGCAACCTCCGAATACACCCAATTCAGCACTCGTGGAAAAAGTGAATTAACTTTAAATCCAGATGGCTCTTCAAAAGAATCGACCGGTGGTTTATCCAGAGACTATATTACACAGTTTAGTTATGGGATTTTTGAAAGCCTGAATTTAATTATCCCACGTATTCAAGGTGGTGGTTCAACTGAAGATTTAGGGGAAAACTCAGATTTATATGAGTTTCTTATGCAAAACGGCGTTCCCCAGTCCCAATCAAAGTCATTTGTTTCCAATGTTCCCACCTATTGGGGGAGTCAACCCATTTTAGAAGCCCCTGCTTATGTGGGAGTTACAGTTGTATTTTTAGCTATAATAGCTTTGTTTTTGGTTAGGGGTCCATTGAGAAATGGCTTATTTGTTGGGATAATACTTTCTTTGCTGCTCTCTTGGGGAAAGAACCTGCCATGGCTTACTAACTTTTTCATTGATTATTTCCCCTTATACAATAAATTTAGGGCAGTGAGCTCAATTCAGGTTATATTAGAATTCTGCTTTCCTGTTTTGGCTTGCTTGGGGATTTATCAGGTTTTTGTGAAAAATAAAAAAAACAACCTTAAATATATTTTGAGGATTTCTGGAGGATTTGTTTCCTTGCTGTTAATGCTTCTTCTTTCCAAAGACCTAATTGATTTCAGCAGTTCAATGGATAATTATATCAGCGAAGGCTATGGGCCAGTATTGATGGGAAAAATTGTAGAGGCAAGGAAGCAAATTTATAATTATGACTTAATTAGAGCAATTGTTTATTGCCTGCTTATTAGTGCATTATATTTTCTTTTTTATAAGGCTAAGATTGGAAAAATTAAAGCAATAACTATTCTGACAGTTATAGTTTTAATTGATTTGATAGGAATCTCTAATCGATATATAAACCGGGAAATGTTTGTGAGCCCAAGACAAAAAAAGAGTTTATTCCAGCCTCGATCTGGGGATTTAGCTATTTTAAAGGATGATTCTCGTTTTAGGGTCTTTGAGCCTGCGCTCCAGCTTTCTGGATCAAGAACTTCATATTTTCACAATGCCCTTGGTGGCTATCATGGGGCCAAACCAAGAAGATTTGAAGAATTGTTTAATTTTTTTAGTACTCACCAAATTCAGGGAGTAATAGATATGCTAAATGTAAAATATCTACTTTTTGAAGAGGATAATCAGCAGAAGGTAGTCAAAAACCATACTGCACTTGGAAATGCTTGGACGATTGATTCTCTTAAGGTGGTTTCTTCGGCCGATAAATTGCTACTTCAAATGAAAAAATTAGATTTCTCAAATCAAGCTCTTATTCTAAAAAATGAAGCCCCACAAAATATCCCCTATATTTTCAATGGTGATGCGATTAAAGAAATTGATCTTATTTCAGCCACACCAACTAAATTATCATATTCTTTTAGTGCATCTGAAGACCAATTGGTTGTTTTTTCTGAAATATACTATCCCAATGGTTGGTATGCTGAGATAGATGGAAAAGCGGTTGATCATTTCCCAGTTAATTACGTACTTCGTGGTATACTTGTACCTTCTGGAAACCACACTATCAGTTTTCGTTTTGAACCTAAGGTCATCAAGTTGGGAGTTAATATACGTTTGATGTCACTTTTGGTATTCATTTTAATTGTTTCTTACATGGTTTACGATAAGATTAAAAATAGAATAAATGGGAATTATAGCTAGACAGTCTTTTTTTAACAGTATCAGTATCGCCCTTGCTTTTTTAATTGGTGCTGTTAATACTGTTTTTTTCTATCCGAAATTTATGGGTAGTGAATATCAGGGTTTGATTGTCACTTTATTGGCCTTATCTAACCTAATACAGCCTTTTATCTCTTTTGGAGTTCAACATGCGTTAATCAAATTTTATACCACTTGTAAAACTAAAGAAGAACAGGATCGTTTGCTTAGTTTGTCAATTACATTACCGCTTATAATGTTTCTTTCATTTTTGACTGTTTCCCTTATTTTTAAGGCAGAAATTATTTCTTTTATCGCTTCTAAAAATACCGCAATTGGAAAATATGCTTTCTTGATAATTGCTGTTGCTTTTTCCACTTCCATGTTTGAGATTTTTTATAATTGGCTAAGGATTCAATTATATTCTGTTTTTGGAAACTTCTTAAAGGAATTTTATCCAAGGGCTTTAATCTTTTTTCTATTAGTAATATATGCATTCGATGGTCTTAGTTTAGATAGTTTTATTAGTGCCCTAATTGTTGGATATTATTTGAGGCTGATTTTGGTGATCTTCTATGCACTAATTAAGTATAAGCCGAAATTTTCTTTTGCATTACCCAAGAAGTTTAAATCTATATTGAGCTACAGTTTTCTGATTTTCATGTCTGGAACAGCTGCTAGTTTGATATTAGACATCGATAAGTCAATGATTTCGAATGTTCTTACAGTTGAGAATGTTGCTTATTATAGTGTGGCTGTATTTATTGCTTCAGTCATTGAGTTTCCAGGCAGGGCTATGTTTCAGATCATTAGCCCCTTAGTTGCAACGGCTCTAAATGAAAATGATTACCAGCGACTAAGTTCTCTTTTAAAGAAAAGTTCTAATAATTTACTACTCATATCAGGATTACTGTTTCTATTAATAAACTTGAATTTGACAGACTTTTATGAGTGGGTTAACCTAGCTGGGTATACTAAGGCTCTCGATGTGGTATTTATAATTTCTTTTGGAAAATTATTTTCAATGTCAATGGGCTGCTTAAATAACATCATAACCAATTCAAAATACTACCATTATGTATTTTTGTTTTCAACTACCTCAGCTGTCCTTGCAATTCTTCTAAATATTTACTTTATTAAATTGTACGGCATTATTGGTGCGGCCTATGCTACTCTTATTGTAATGGTTCTGATTAATCTGATGAAAATATTTCTAGTTCAATTCACTTTTAAAATAAATCCTTTTGGAAAAAAAACGATATTAACACTATTGGTTATTTTTACTCTACATCTAATTTTCTCTCATATAGATCTTGATTTTCCTCCGATTATTTCCTTGGTATTGAGATCTTTATTAATAGGATTGCTATTTTCTTTTATATCTTATTTACTGAAGCTTACAGAAGATTTTCAGATTTTTTTAACAAATCTTATAAGCTTTAAGAAAAAATTCTAATGAATCATTTTTTTTATCAAGTATCGCCCAGTGTGAGAGCCTTTATTTTCCATAATTTTTTCAGGGGTTCCCATTGCGACAAGATTACCCCCATTTTTTCCGCCCTCTGGACCTAAGTCGATAATATGGTCTGCGCACTTAATCAAATCTAAATTGTGTTCTACAACAATAACGGTGTGACCTTGATTAATTAAAGCATTAAAAGAAATTAACAATTTGTTGATGTCATGAAAGTGCAACCCAGTGGTGGGCTCGTCAAATATAAATACGATTTTATCTTTTGTTGCCCCACGTCCAATAAATGATGCGAGTTTAATTCGTTGCGCTTCTCCACCCGATAGGGTAGTAGAAGGCTGTCCGAGGGAAATATAGCCCAATCCTACTTGCTGTAAGGGATCTAGCCTTTGAACCATCTTATTGAGTTGGTGTTTTTTAAAAAATAAAATGGCATCATCAACAGTCATTCCAAGCAGTTGATCAAGTGAAACTCCATTGTATTCAACCTCTAAAATCTCTTTTTTGAAACGCTTACCTTTACAGTGGTCACATTCTAAGACAACATCAGCCATAAACTGCATCTCAATAGTGATGCTACCATCTCCTTTACAGTTTTCACATCTTCCCCCATCAACATTGAATGAAAAATGTTTGGGTTTATAACCTCGATTGATCGAAAGTTGTTGTCTTGCAAAAAGATTCCTTATATCATCGTAGGCCTTAATATAGGTAACAGGATTTGATCTAGATGATCTTCCAATCGGGTTCTGGTCAATAAACTCAACACTATGGATCTTTTCCATGTCTACATTGATTTGATCATATTGACCAGGTTTATGATTATAAACCCCTTTTTCTCTTTGAAGAGCTGGATAAAGAATATTTTTCACTAGAGTTGATTTTCCACTTCCTGAGACTCCAGTAACAACAGTTAAACATCCGAGTGGAAAGCTTGCGTCAATATTTTTAAGATTGTTTTCTCTACAGCCTTTCAAGGTGATTTTACTTTTGTTTTTTCTTCTATTCGAGGGAATAGGAATTTTCATTTCACCGCGTAGGTATTTAGCAGTCATACTACCCGTATTATTGATTTCATCAATTTTACCATCAGCAATAATTTCTCCTCCATTAGTTCCTGCTTTGGGACCCATATCAATAATCTTATCAGCAGAATTCATAATCTCTTCGTCGTGCTCTACTACAATAACAGTATTACCTATGTCTCTCAGCCTTTTTAAAACTGAAATTAAGCGTTCATTATCTCTTGAGTGAAGTCCGATGGAAGGTTCGTCCAAAATGTACATTGATCCAACCAATGCGCTTCCTAGAGAGGTAGCAAGATTTATACGTTGTGACTCTCCACCCGACAATGTATTGGCCTTTCTGTTAAGATTCAGATACCCCAAACCTACGTCCTGAATAAAACTTATTCTCGACTGAATTTCTTTTAGTATACGATCCGATACCTCTTGATCATATGCCGAAAGTTTAAGCTGTTCGAAAAAAACACCTAACTCATCCATTGGCAGGCTCAAGAGATTGGATAGTGATTCACCACCTACTTTTACATGGCTAGTTTCTTTTCTTAAACGTGAGCCATTGCATTCATCGCAACTGGTTTTACCTCGATATCTAGACAGTAGTACCCGATTTTGAATTTTATAATTTTTGGCCTCAATTTTTTTGAAAAACTTATTAATCCCTGTAAAATAGGAATTTCCATTCCATAGAAGGGATATTTCATTTTCATCCAATTCAAAAAAAGGTTTATGTATTGGAAAGTCAAACTTATAAGCATTTTCAACAAGTTGTTTATAGAACTTTCGCATTCCGGCTCCGCGCCAAGGCGCTATGGCATCATCATAGATTGATAGACTAGTATTTGGAATCACTAGCTCACTATCAATCCCCATAATATCTCCAAAACCTTCACATTTTTTGCAAGCTCCAAATGGATTATTAAAACTAAAAAAATGAACGTTAGGGGTTGTAAATGCGATACCATCTAATTCAAACTTATTCGAAAACAGTATTTTTTTCTTTTGATCTAGTGACCACAATGAGCAAGCTCCGTTACCCTCATAAAAAGCTATTTGTATCGCGTCAGCTAATCGTTGATAAAAGTCTTCTTCATTGCGAACAATTATTCGATCTACAACCAGATCAAATTTATTTTTTGGGATTATGTTTAATTCATTTAGTCTGACAATCTGATCTTTTATGAAAATTCTTGCAAACCCTTGTTGTTTTAATATGCTTAACTTATGATCAATTTTTTCTTTTGCTACCTCTATTGGAGAGAGTAGAAATAATTTATCTCCATCTTTGAAATTGGTTCTTAGATATTCCAATACATCATTGACCGTATCTCTTTTAACTTCTTCTCCTGAAATAGGAGAGTAGGTTCGGCCAATTCGGGAGTAAAGTAACCTTAAGTAATCATATATCTCGGTTTTTGTTCCTACAGTTGAACGTGGATTGGTTGAGGAAACTTTTTGTTCTACGGCAATGGCAGGGGCGATTCCTTGAATATCGTCCACCTTTGGTTTATTAAGCTTGCCCATAAACTGACGAGCATAGGAAGACAAACTTTCCACATAACGTCTTTGCCCTTCAGCGTAAAGAGTGTCAAAAACCAATGAGGACTTTCCTGAACCAGATAAACCAGTCACGACGGTTAATTGATTTCTAGGGAAAACTGCATCTACATTTTTTAGGTTGTGTAGATTAGCTCCCTTAATTATAATGTATTTTTTAGTGTCTAACTCAAGAATATTGGACATTTCAGATAATGAGAGTTTAAAAATACAATTAATCTCAATCTTCGCAGTTAACTCTAGTTAAATTTTGTTTTAAAAGAATAACTTTTGATTTATTATTAAATATTATATAAATTTGTAAAAAACAAGTCTATAGAATAAAACTACTTTTTAATTATTTCGGAACTAACTAGTTAAAAACTTAAAAAGTAGATTATGGCTTTTACATCTTATTCCACTGATGCTAATCTTATTAGAGACTATATTCAAGGGGATGAAAAATCTCTAGAATTATTAATTTTTAAACATAAGTCGAAAATTTATAATTTCATTTTCTCAAAAGTTCACGATAGTGAAGTTGCAGAGGATGTTTTTCAAGAAACCTTTATTAAAGTAATTAAAACTCTCAAAAATGGTTCCTACAATGAGGAGGGTAAATTTTTGTCTTGGGTAATGCGCATTTCGCATAATTTAATTATTGACTTTTTTAGAAAAACGAATAGAATGCCCAAATTTGAAGCGAGCAGTGATGACTATGATGTTTTTCAGTTTATTAAGGATGATTCACCAAATGCAGAAAACACCCTCATTAACAAACAAATTGTAAATGATCTCCAAAAATTAATATTAGAACTTCCCTTAGATCAAAAAGAGGTCCTAAATATGCGTATTTATCGAGATATGAGTTTTAAAGAGATTGCTGAGGCTACTGGGGTTAGTATTAATACAGCTCTTGGAAGGATGCGTTACGCTATTATTAATTTAAGAAAAATGGTGATGGATAATCAGATTTTTCTGGCACAATAAATAATTTTTTTAGAATTTTTACGTTATAGAGTAAAAGCAATTACATGGTGCAAAATTACTCTAAAAAAAAATCTTTTTCTAAAAAACAACCAAGGTCGATTGTTATTCAGCGTATATTGGCATTTTCAAAGTACTATTCCATTACCAAGGAGCAGCATGATGAGATTGAAAAGCAGTTTTAACGCTTTGCTTTTAGATACTTCTGGATTACACTTTTTCTGCCTATAGTTTTAGTTATTTTATCCTTTTCTAGATTCCAGCCTCTGGCAGGACTGTACTCCCGTCCATACCAAATAATCTGAAGGTGTAAATCATTCCATAAAGCTCTAGGAAAAATCCGCTTAGCATCTTTTTCTGTCTGGACTACGTTTTTACCTTTGCTAAATCCCCACCTGTACATCAGTCGATGAATATGAGTATCAACTGGAAAAGCAGGAATACCAAATGCCTGAGACATAACTACGCTAGCTGTTTTGTGACCAACTGCTGGAAGTTTCTCTAATGCTTCAAAGCTTTTTGGGACTTCCCCATTGTATTTATTTATTAGAATATGGGACAATTCATAAATTCCTTTTGATTTCATTGGAGAAAGCCCTATAGGCTTGATTATTTCTCTAATTTCATTTTCACTCAGTTTAATCATATCGTAAGGATTATTGGCCCTATTAAACAATAAAGGAGTAATTTTATTTACACGAACATCGGTACTTTGTGCAGACATCAAAACAGCAATTAATAGAGTGTAAGGATCAGTATGTTCTAAAGGAATTGATATTTTAGGATACAACTTCTTTAATTCATTAATTACAAACACTACCTTTTCCTTTTTTGTCATATGTATTTTTTGTTATTTCGAAGTTAAAATAAAAAAGTAATAATATGGATACATTAAAGGTAGGAGACAAGGTTCCTGAATTTTCAACTGTTGACCAAAATGGGAATGCAATAAATCTAACCCTGTTGAAAGGCAAAAAAACTATTATATTCTTTTACCCTAGAGCCAATACACCTGGATGTACTGCAGAAGCCTGTAATTTAAGAGATCATTATAAAGAGCTACAATCAGCTGGTTTTGAATTGATTGGCGTAAGTGCTGATAATCAAAAAAAGCAGAGTAACTTCGCTGAAAAACATGAATTACCTTTCACCCTATTAGCCGATGAGAATAAAACAGTTATTGATGCCTTTGGTGTTTGGGGACCTAAAAAATTTCAAGGACGGGAATATGATGGAATTCATAGAATTACTTTTATCATTAATCAAGAATGTGTTGTTGAGCATGTAATAAGCAAGGTTAAAACGAAGGACCATGCTGCTCAGATACTAACACTTCTATAGTTTATTAATCGATTTTATCTTCTTGCTTTTCCAGCCAAACATATTATTTTTCATAATGTTTTCGGCTACTCCAACTGGAAGTTGATCCATCCAGTCTTCATTGCCATTTCTTATTCTGGTTAAGATATCCCTAGAAAAAATAGAGAGGTATTCATTTTCATATTCAAAAATATCAACAATTTTACCGTTATATTTGAAGAATTTATAGAAATCCTTCATACGAGGATGAAGTTTGAGATTATTAGATGTAATAATTTGTCCCGTTTCCAAATCCTTCATTGGGTATAGATAAACCTTGAGGTTATTGTGGAACATTTTACCAAAAGCTTCTAAAATTCCTCCATCAATATCCTCATAATAATGCTCGTCAAAGATTTCAACAAAATTACTGACACCCATTGCGAGTCCCAATTGTTCTTTGGTGTATTTTGACAGATAATCGACCATTCGATAATACTCTTTGAAATCAGAGATCATGACTGTATGGCCAAGTGAACCCAGAAGTTTGGCTCGGTCCATAAAATCACTTTCATCAATTTCACCTTGAGCGGTAAGGTTGGAAAGCGTTATTTCAAATATAACTTCCGTATTTTTTTCTTTGACTTGCTGCTCCTTAATAAAAATATCAAATGATTTTTCAAACATATCAATATTTACTTTGGTAACAGGTCTAAAACTACCTCTCAACACCAAGATGTTTTTCTTGTATAGAGCTCTTGCGGGTAAAACATTATTGCCTTGGGGATTGAACATGACCGCCTCAGTCATCCCATTTTTAACTAACTGTAAACTCAGAATACGATTGTCAATACCCTCAAATAAGGGGCCTGAAAAATTAATTGTGTCAATTTCAATCGCAGATCTGTCAATATGGTCGTATAGGTATTTCAGAAGCTTTTTAGGTTCGTCGTGACTGTAAAAGGCGCCGTGTACAAGGTTTACTCCCATAATACCAATAGCTTCTTGTTGAAGCCTTGCCTCTGTTTGATGAAATCTAACATGAAGCATAATTTCATTATAGGGTTCTTCTGGAGCTGGTTGATATCGAATACCCATCCATCCGTGACCTTTAAATTTCTTAGCAAAGTCAATCGTAGCTACAGTATTTGCATATGCAAAAAACATTTTATTAGGATGAATCTTTTTGGGAATTCGGTTCTCTAATAGCATAATTTCCCGACTCAACATTTTATGTAATCGCTTTTCAGTGACATAACGCTTATCATCTTCCTCTCCGTAGATAGTATCACTAAAGTTTTTATCATATGCGCTGATTGTTTTAGCAATTGTACCAGACGCACCGCCTACTCTAAAAAAGTGCCTTGCTACCTCTTGACCAGCGCCAATCTCAGCAAATGTTCCGTAAACTCCATCATTTAGATTGATTTTTAAAGCTTTCCTTTCAGTTGATGGTCTCTTTTCAAATTCTTTGTCTCCAGGAAGTATGATAGCCATATTTTGATATATTTTCTAAAATTACAAAGTTTGTTTTTATTTCTCAATATATATTTGCATTTGAATATGAACTATGTTTAAAATAACTTTTCTTGGAACTGGAACCTCTCAAGGAATACCAATAATTGGGAGTCGACATCCTGTTTGTCTAAGTCAAAACCTAAAAGACAAAAGACTTAGGTCTTCCGTTTTGGTTCAATGGAAAAATTATAATTATATAATTGATTGTGGTCCGGACTTCAGGCAGCAAATGTTGAAAAATAATTGTAGGCATATAGATGGTATTATGTTTACTCACGAACATGCTGATCATACTTCTGGATTAGATGATATTCGTCCTTATTTTTTTCGCCAAGGGGATATTCCTATTTATGGTACCCAGCGAGTAGTAGAAAATTTAAATCATCGGTTTGGTTATATTTTAAATAGTCAAAACAAATATCCTGGAGCTCCTACTGTAAAAGTTCAAATCATTTCTAAAAACAACAACTTTAGTGTTGGTAATCAAATAGTAACGCCTGTTGAGGTTATGCACAACAGTCTGTCAGTTATGGGGTATCGTATAGGGGGATTTTCTTACCTAACTGACGTTAAATATATTAATGCTGATCAGATGGAGAAGGTTAAGAATTCGGAAGTTTTGGTGCTTAATGCACTTAGGATTGAATCTCATCCAACGCATCTTAACCTTAAGGAAGCATTGGATTTGGTTGAAGAACTAAAGCCCAAAAAAGCCTATTTCACCCATATAAGTCATCTTTTAGGATTTCATGATGAAGTATCCAAAAAGCTTCCCAAAAATGTTCATTTAGCTTATGATAACCTACAAATCAACTGCAATTAAAAATGAAGAATAAAATCACCTTTTATCTTTTTGTATTTTCAGCTCTAGTGCTTATTTTTCAATTAGTAAACTCCAAAAAAATTCTCGATGACAAGACTGAAAGATTGGTTAGTCTAAAAGCAGAAAATAAATTTAATTTAGAAGCAATTTTAAAACTTCAAAACCAATTGGATGAAGTCAATGATTTTTCTCTAGAGGAAAACGAATATGCCTTAAGTTATTTTAAAGATATTAATATTAACAATATTACAAATCGGATTAAAGATCAGTTGTATAAAAAGAATTTACTAATGGATAAAGACGAGTTTATACCTTATGCAACAATGGATAGGACTTTTTTAATTAACAAAATTAAGGTCTTAAACCACAAATGGCTAATTGCAAACTTTTCTGATGGTACGCTTTGGGGTGAACTCCTGATTTTTTTTAAGATTGATAAGTCCGGCGATATTAGCTTTGAAATAAAAGAACACTTCCTCTATACTACTAGAGAGTAGTTTTTATAATCCAACTTAGTATAGATTCAAAATTTTCTGGCGACACATTGTGCCCATTAGGAAAGGTGTTAAAAAAAACTTTTGGATTATTTTTTTTAAGGGATTCAATACTCGTTTGAGCCCATTCATAAGGAATTGTTAAGTCATTTAATCCATGGGAGCAATAAGCCAATACATTGCGGTATTCCCCCAGTGGCTTTTGCAATATTTCTTCATTAATATATCCGCTCAGACATATAGCTCGTCTAAAAAGAGAGGAGTAATCTAGCAGTAAAGACCAACTAAGAATCGCACCTTGACTAAAACCCATTAAGCTGATATCCTCGGAGTTAAGTTCATACGTAGACGTAAAATAATCTAATTGATATTTTATTTTACGAAGAGAAGTCAATGCTTCTTCATTGTCTGACCATTTTTTCAAATTCGAATCAAAGTTTATGGAATACCATGCACCGCCACCGAATGGAGATTCTAATGGTGCTTGGAGGGAAATAATTGTATATTTTTTAGGAAGGTAATTGGAAAATGTAAACAGATCATCCATATTGCTCCCATAGCCATGAATTAAAATTAATGCTGGGTAAGGTCCCCCAGTTAGGGTAGATTTTTTTATTCTGTAAGACAACATTAGATTATGTGTTGGAGGTTAGGAAACCATTATTAAAGGTGCCGAGAACCTTTCCTTGCAGGTCAAGGTCTAAATAGGCGCAATTTTTAGCCGTTGACTTTAAATCATATTTCTTTAATCGGAATATTTTTTCAGGATCAAACCAAGTCAAGTCGGCTGTTTTTCCTTTCTCTATACTTGTAGATTGAAGCTTAAAACATTCAATTCCACGCGTTAGGAAACTCAATACTTTGTCGAGGGGAAATATATTGGATAACAAACCAAAACAGCTTTCAAGTCCAATAGTGCCAGGAGATGAATGTTCAAATTCCATTTTTTTGTGTTCTATGTTCATCGGCTCATGCATACTACTTACCATATCTATCGTGCCATCAAGCAGTCCTAACCTTAAAGCTTGTTGGTCTGTTTTGGACCGTATTGGAGGAAACACCTTAAAGTTGACATCAAATCCTTCGAGGTCAGTCTCATCGAAGATTAAATTTGGAAGCCCAACACTACAACTAATGTTTAGGCCTTGTTTTTTAGCTATTCTTATCAACTCTAAACCTTCTTTGGAACTAATAAATGGAATATGTAGCTTTCCTTCTGTATAAGATAAAATTTGTAAATCTCTAGAGATTTGAATCGTCTCCGCAATAGTAGGAATTCCCTTTACACCAATTTTGGCACTAATTATACCTTCGTGTATCATACCATACTCAGCTATTTCATGGTTCATAGGATGAGAAAAGATCGTTCCATCAAAACTTTGTGCGTATTGTAATGCTATTTTAAGTAAGTTTCCACTAATTAAGGAGGATTTATAGTCACCAAAACCGATTGCGCCTTGCTGATGCATATCATACAGTGATGCCAGTTGTTTTCCCTCCCCTTTTTCGGTAAGTGCTCCAATAGGGTAGAGGGAAGTAGTTTTATTTTTTCCCATTTTAATCAAATGGCTAATGGTCGTATTGGAGTCTGGAATGGGAATTATGTCTGGGTTAAGTAGTATTTTAGTAAATCCACTACTTGCAGCAACCAGCAATCCGTTTTCCAAGGTCTCTCGCTCCTCATAACCGGGCTCTCCAAATGAAACCCCAGAATCGAACCAACCTTTTGATACATGGAGGTTGTTATGCTTAATCACTTTGGCATTATCAGTATCATTAATATCCTGGCTGATATTGGCAATTTCGCCATCTTTGATCAATATGTCTTGTTTAGTAGAATGAAAGGCACTGGAGGGATCTAAGATGGTAGCGTTTTTAAGAAGTATCTTCATCTAAGCTTCAGTATTATACAAAAATATAAAATCAATGTTAATAAAAAGTTATATACTGAAAACAATCTTACTTAGAATTTTTCAAAAACACCCAACCCAAATAAAGCATAATCATATTTTACGGGATCAATAGAATCAAATTCCCTTAATTTTTTATCCAATTCTTTTAGTGTTTTAGCGTCGTTCTGTTTACGCTTAATCATTTTTAATTTTCTAGCGATATTCCCCGTATGCACATCCAGTGGAATAGAAAGTTGGGCAGGGGAGTGATTCTTCCAAATCCCAAAATCAACCCCCCTAGTATTGGGTCTAACCATCCATCTCAAGAACATGTTTAATCTTTTTGCTGCACTACCCTTTAGGGGGTCAGAAATATGTTTCACTGTTCTTGGAGGATGATTAATTTCAAAGAAAATGGATTTAAAATCGTGGATAGCTTCTTGTAATGACGATTTGTCAGAATTAAAAACATTTTCAAGCCCATGGTGATTTTTATAAATGTTTTTTAATGACCGAATAAAAAAAATAAGGTCAGCTTCATTGAATGTACGGTGAACAAAACCCTCAAAAACTTTTAGATCATTTTTATTGTGATTAATAATAAAATCATATGGTGAACCCTCCATCATATTCATCATTTTAGTAGCCGAATTTAAAATACTAAGTCTATT
>CABXUL010000038.1 GCA_902515395.1 uncultured Bacteroidota bacterium
AACTCCTCAGCAGAAGGTGCTTTATGAAAATAAAGATAACCACCAAACAACTCGTCTGCACCCTCACCGGACAAAACCATTTTGATACCATGAGATTTAATACTCCTAGCCATTAAAAACATAGGAGTAGATGCTCTAACTGTTGTGACATCGTAGGTTTCAAGGTGATATATAACATCTCTCAAGGCATCCAAACCCTCTTGAATTGTAAAAATAACTTCATGGTGAATGGAGCCAATATATTCGGAAACCTTTTTAGCGGCTTCTAGATCAGGGGAGTCAACTAATCCAACTGAAAAAGAATGTAATTGAGGCCACCAAGCAGATTGCGTGTCATTAGACTCTACTCTTTTGGACGAAAATTTCTTTGCAAGAGCAGAAGTTATAGAGGAATCCAATCCACCTGATAATAAAACACCATATGGAACATCACTCATTAATTGTCGATGGACAGCATCTGAAAGAGCATCGTGTAAGTCACTTATGCTTGTCTTATTATTTTTTACAGCTTCATAATCTATCCAATTTCTTTTATACCACTTATAAGGGGTCTTATCTCTACTATGCATATAGTTACCAGGAGGAAATAATTCTATTTTTGAACAAACACCTTCTAACGCCTTTAATTCAGATGCAACATAAAAAGTTCCATCCTTATCCCAACCCATATATAGTGGAATAATTCCCATGTGATCACGAGCTATAAAAAACTCATCATTAATGCTGTCGTAGATGGCAAAGGCAAAAATTCCATTAAGGTCATCTATAAAATCAATTCCTTTTTCTTGATATAAAGCCAATATGATTTCACAGTCAGACTGAGTGCTAAATTCATATTTATTTTTTAATTGCTCACGTAATTCTAGGTGATTATAAATTTCGCCATTTGCTGCTAAAACAATTTTTTTGTTTGGGCTGTACAAAGGCTGTTTGCCTGAGTTAGGATCAACAATTGCAAGCCTTTCGTGACCCATGATTGCACTTTCTGAACTATAAATCCCACTCCAGTCAGGCCCTCGATGCCTTAACAGTTTTGACATCTCTAATAACTGAGGTCTTAAATCCTTTTGGTTTTTTTTTAAATCAAACGCACAAACAATTCCACACATCTTTAAATTTTTACCAAAAATATATTATTTATTTTATTTTTTTAATATTTATTATACCATTAATTTATAAATTAAACTAAAAATCAAAAATTAGATAAAATTATTAAAAAAAAGGGGGATTTGGATTTTAAAAAGTTAAGATTCTAAATCTGTTAACTAATTTAAAGACGGTTACTAAAAACAATTTTTCCGTTAAGAATTGTAGCAACAACTCTTGCTTTTGGGACTAACATCATGTCTACAGTCATAATATCCCGATCTAAAAAGATAAAATCGGCGAATTTTCCAGCTTCAATACTTCCTTTTTCGTTCTCTTCAAAATTTGCATAAGCTGCCCAACGAGTCATACCCATTAATGCTTCATATCGTGAGAGAGAATTCTCCATCTGAAAGCCATTATTAGAATCTTCCTTTTCTGAACTTCGAGTTACAGCTGTATAAAAGGTGTTTAAAGGACTAATCTTTTCAAAAGGGGAATTTGATCCCAAAGCCAATACCCCAGACCAGTCTAATAAATCTTTGTATTTAAAAGCATCTTTTATTCGCTCAACACCTAATCTAAGTCTTGCCCATTTCATTTGACTAACAGCTTGACTTGGCTGAATGGAAGGAATTATTTTGGAATTAAATTTTGAAATATCTTCTTTGGAGATAACATTGATATGCTCAATTCTCCAGCGAGGATCATCTGAATCAGAAAGAAATAAATTGTATGTATCCAATACCATTTGATTAGCAGCATCACCAAAAGCAATAGCATTCATTTGGAATGAATTTTCAAATAAGAGCTTAGCAATTGAATTTAATGAATCTTTATTTATGATTAATTGTGTATTATACTTTGGAAAGTCACTGTAATTTTCTTTTAATGCAGCACCACGAGAACTTAAAAGACCATCAATATTTACTTCAACAGAATTAACATTTAATAACTCATTTTTTATCCCCCCTTTATTAAAAAAATAATCCATTGACTCAAAATCATTTTCAATCATTGCGTAAATCCTGATGTTGATTAGTTTTTTTCTTTGAAGACTATCAATTAAAAGAATTTTATTTTTGGAAATTCCATTCTGGTCAACGGTAGTTACGCCATTTTCAAAACATATGTTTTGAGCAGTTATTAGTGCTTGAATTTGATTTTCTCGAGAGAATTCAGGCTTTATTCTGTCTAGTAATTTAATAGCATTATCAATTAAAATTCCGGTCAATTTACCTTTGTAGCTGAGTATTTTTCCTCCCTCAACCTTTGTCAATTCGTCAATATTAGCCATTTCTAGGGCTTTATCATTAACCAAGATAAAATGTCTATCAATTCCTTCTAATATAACTGGAATATCAGGAAATGCTTTGTTTAATTTTTTATTGTCTGGAAAGTTTTGAGTTCCAAATTTCTTTTGATCCCAACCAATTCCGTATAAGTATTTTTGATCATGTGAGGCTTGGTGTTTCATCAAGCGACTGATGACATCATCCATGTTCTTTGAATCACCTAGATTGACTTTGAATTCGTTTAAACCGAGGCCGATCAAATCACAACGTGAATCTATAAAACCAGGGTAAACGGGTAGACCTTGTGCATCAACTACATTGGTTGGTTTATACCTATCAATTAAATCTTCACCACCAACCTCTAAAAATCTTCCATTCTTGACTACAAATGCAGTGGCTTTATCAAAATTTTCGTTAACAGTATAAACATTAGCGTTATGTACCAAAAGATCAACACGCTGATTACAACTCGAGAGTAGCAATAAAATTGAAATTTGCGATAAAAAAAAATTTTTCATCCTCTTAGTGTTACAGCTCGCAAAAATAAACTAAAATTTAAATTACTAAAAAGTTTAAATAGAGGATTAATATGAAAATTACAGATTAATATCGAATTTATGACGAATACCTAAAAGATTCAGCTGAGTCTGATTTTGATAATACGCCCACCTTGAGGTAACATTCCCATAAAAAATATTATTTCTGTAGAACAAATCCCATTCAGAATTTATTTTCCAAGTGACTGAAAGGGAGGTGCTAAACATTGACCCCAGTTTGTCTTGAATTACAGTACTTTTTTCACTTAATTCATTTGAAGTAATTATATGATCCGCAAAATCTCTTGAACTTATATAATTGCCCGTAAATTGAAAAAATAATTTTTGACCTAGTTTAAAATTTCCGTTAATATCGATGGTAAGTGAGGGGTTATTCCATACCGGCTCGTCATAATCTCTCTTATAATCAAAATAACTAGTAATTAGTGAAATTCTATTAAATTCACTTAAATTTATACTTATACTTGTGCTCATTCCCTTCTTTTCAGTCACATCAAAGATCACACCATAGCTATTACCCAAGCGGAAAGATATATCATTATTAAAATTATCATATGGAAAACGAAAAAACATTGGGTAGTCGATAAACTTGCAATAGATAGCAACCATTTTGAGAGATAATCCTGAACTTGGATAAGCATCAAAACCCAAGTTTATATCTTGATCAACCTCAGTTGGTTGAATATCAAGCGTAGGGGCAACATATGGATTTTTTAAAGATAATGAGGTAAAACTATTTAATTTATATCCTCCCTTATAATTAAAAAAAGGAACAATTTTACCATTCGAGCTTTTATAAGTTAACTCTACAATGGGGTATAATTTAAATTTACTCTGACTATTTGAAAGAATAAAACCATTTACTCCAGCTCTAAAGTTTAATCTTCTACCAACATTCAAAAATTGAGTTTGTAGTTGAGTTAAGGCGTTTTTAAAAGCGAGAGGCTCATCAATATAGTAACCTCTAGTAAAATTAGAATTAATAAATTCAAAGTCTGGTATTAATTCTAAATAATTCCCAAACATGGGAATCCGCAATAAAGCATTAATCTTGATTATATGTTCGGTAGAGTCAAAATAATCAGTAGTAATATGTGTATTGAAATTCAACTTAGAAAGAGCGTTATCATACCATTGCCATTTAGACCTTAAGGAGAGATAATTAAGTCGCTGGAGGGGATTAACAACTGATGCCCTAAAACTTGGTATATTTTCCCATTTTATTTCCTTTAAACCATAAAAATTATGTCTTTGACTATCAAATCTCAAGTCAGAATCAACCCTCATGTTTCTTTCTTTGTATTGGTGTAAAATATTTAGAGTTAGCCGTTTCTCAGTGCTTTCCATGATAGTACCTGGTATTCCACCCAATGAATTGTATCTCAAAGATAGACCCGCAGACTGATATCGATCCAATGAAACCATGGAACTAAAATTCATTAACATCTCAGATTGAATTCCAACACCCCCTGAAATATAGCTATTATGAAATCGATTTACTTCTTGACGCTTTAATTTGAGCGGAGTTGCCTTATTTGGAATAAATGTGGATATAACTGGAACAGACTTAAAAGTGTAATTTACTTTTTGTTTCTTTTGAATCAATGAGTCGGGTATTTCAGGGATTGAAGAAATTTTAAAAACATTTTTAAGATTTGGTCGATAAGACTTTACAACTGTAACCTCTTGGGTACCCAAATCATCTTCAGTCTGGTTTTTTTGAGCAGAAAGTATCAAAGAAAAAAGAAATACAATAATTAAATACTTTAAATCCATACTGCTATACATCATCTTGAATTTTTGATAAACTAGCATTTTTTTGAGATTCTATTTTTTTTATTTCTTCAAGTAAAGTTTTCGCAATTACTGTTAAATCCTCAAAACGACTATAATTCTCAATTAATGATTCAAGTATATAAGTAGCCTGGAAAGAATCATCCAGGGCGTAAAAGTTTTTGGCCATAAGCAGCAAACTTTTTGCCGCCCAAATAGGCTGAGAACTAAATTTTTGAGATAAAGAGGCGATAATCTCGTTAGATTTTATATGTTCTTTAATCATAAAATAATTATAGGCATCAAAATAATAAGCCTCAGCTGCTAATTTATCAATTGGTGATTTTTCTAAAATCTTGAATGCATTTTTAGCCGCTAGACTATCTTTTAACTTAAGTGAAGCATGGGCAAGTATATCATAAGCATCCCACTTAATCTTTGGATTTAAGTCCTTCATTGCCAATACTTCTTCAACCTTATCTAAAGCCTTAACAAATTCATTTAATTGATAATAAACCCTCATTAAATTAAATAGTGAGTAACTTTTGTTTTCAGAAAATACTGCAACATCATTCAATTCCTCTAGGAGGATAATTGCATCTTCCAGTAATAAATCATTAATTAATATTTTGGATGCCTTAACTAGTGCCTCTTCCCTGTAATCATTTGTGCCTAGGTCGATAATTTGATTATAGTAAATAAGTGCCTCATTAAAATTTTCTTCTTCACTATAAATTTCCGCTAAGGCAAACTTTGATTCGATTGAGTTAAACCCCTGAGGATAAACATCTAGGTAGTAAAGAAAGGATTTTTTGGCTTGTTTTTTTCTATTAGAGAGAAACTGCTTTTCTGCAACTGCAAAAGCAGTTCTCTCTAATTCGTTATCTGTGAAACTATCAATTTTTAAAGTTCTTAACCAAAGAGTAAATTCGGGAACTTTGTCAAGGTCAATTGAAATTTCTTTAAGTGTACCTAGAGCTTGTTTTGCAACTCCATCTTTTGAGTAACGAACTAGAAGATATTTAAGTATCTCCTGAGATTCGATTAGTTTTTCTTGATTATAAAGAATTAAACCTTTATTAAGTAAAGCTCTCGAAATATAGGGGCTTTGAGGAAAACGACTGACTAATTTTTCATAGATTTTTATTGCCATTTCAAGTGAACCAGCAGCAGTGTAAGTAACACCTAATTCAAAATACGCATCATCAATAAAAGGAGAGTCAGGGTAACTATTTATTAATTTTTCTAGAGTAGTTATTTTTTTTGAGTTACGATCTACAAAACCGTAGCAAATTGACTTTTGGTATAAAGCATAGTCAGATTGAGAAGGCGATAATAAAATACTTTCATTATAATTCTCCATTGCAGGCCAAAACTGTCCTAATCCAAAATTAGCATCTCCTAATCGTAAAAAAGCATCTCGAATCTTACTATTTGAATAATACTCTTTACTATTAATAACTTTTTCAAAAGCTTTCAAAGAAAGAAGATAATTCTTCATTTTAAAAAGTGTATAACCCAAATTATAATGATATTGTAATAAACCATAGAGTCCTTCAGATGTTGATTTTTTCTCAAATTCTCTAAAGGATTTTAATGATTCTTGAAAATTATTTAATTGATAATCGGACTGCCCTTTCCAGAAAAAAGACTGACTAGTAATGTTATTATTTTGATCTATATCAATTGAATTTTTGAAATAAAATTTAGCTTTTTGATAATCTCCTGAAGTAAACAATTGAACTGCCTTAAGAAAGCTAACTTTTTGTAATAATCGATCATCCTTGTAATCATTTTGGGATGATAAAAGAGCAATTACCTCGTCATAACTTCCGCTATTAGTGTAAGAGCTAAGTAAAAAAGAGGTCAATTCATACTCATGTTGAGTTTTTGGATAAGCCTCTAAAAATCTAATTATTACCTTTGTGACTGGCTCATAAGGATTACCAATTTCATAACTCAGTCTTGCATAATTTAATAATGATAATTTTGTAATTTCTGCACTAAATTCCATAGATGAAGCACTTCTGTAAGCATTAAGTGCAGAGGATTTTCGTTTATTTTTTATGTAGCATTCAGCCAAGAAATAGTAGGCATTTTGGGCAAGTTTATCTTTTTTACCAATGATCTTACTAAATTGATCTATCGCTTTACTATAATTTCCAATTTTATAGTACGCATATCCTAACTGATAAAAATCTTCATGTTTCCACCTTCCGTTTTTTCCTTTGTAATTTTTTAAATAACCAATAGCTTTCTCATATTGGTTGGTATTAAAGTAACTCTCCCCAATAATTTTTGAAAGATTTGAAATATCATTATCACTAATTGTCTTTTTTAACTCATCCTCCCCTAGTTGTATTGCTTTTTTAAATCTCCCTAATTTAAAATTCATCTCCACTTGAAAGTATCCCAGATCTTCGCGTTGTTCAGATTTTGAAACTCTATTAAAAGAACTTGATGCACCTTCATAATCTTCTAACTGGTATGCAATGTGACCCAAGTAATAGTGAGCATCAGACTCGTACTTTGGATTGAATTTTACTTTTTCTAAGAGTAGCTTTGCTTGTTGATAATTTTTCTTATTGAAAAGAGTATAACCCTTATTGAAATAATAAATTGGAAGCGAAGGCTTTGGGACATTAATGGCTTTGATTTTATTAAACCATTTCTGGGCATAAGAATACTTTTCGTTATTAAAATAATAATTGGCAAGATCAAAATATACGTTTTTAATAATATGATTATTAGGGTAATCTAGATTAAAATTTTCAATAAGATCAACCGCTCCAGGCTCGTTAATACGAAGCGAAGTAACCATTTGGAAATAAGAAATATCAAGTAAATCCTCCTCACTTGAATTGTAATCTTGAAAAAGAGCAAAGGCCTGATTTACATTTGGATACATGCCTTGATAATAAAGCAAAGAAGCTCTTTTTTTTAGTCTTTGAGTTTGAAAAATTTGTCCAGAGGCAAGCTGAATAATGAAGAAAAATAAAAAGAAATTGACATTATTTATTTTCATCCTAATTATAATTAACTTTAAATATAAAGCGTATATCAATACAAACAGTTTTATTTAGACTTACTTATAAAGTCTAAACAAATTTTATTAGCAATATAAAACAGATTACATTTGATAAAGTTTAAACAGATAATGCCTAATAATATTGTCTCTTTTAGCGAGGCTACGATAAATCAAAGAGGAAAATCAATTTTAAAGAACGTTTCTTTTGATGTTTCAGAGGGAAGTTTTGTTTTTTTAATTGGAAGAACTGGAAGTGGGAAAAGTAGCCTTATCAAAACAATTTATGGAGACCTAGAGTTGGTTGGTGGCGTCGGCAATGTGGCTGGATATGATTTAACTAGGCTTAAAAGCAAACAAATCCCAAATCTCAGAAGAGAATTAGGGGTTGTTTTCCAAGATTTCAAATTGCTGCCAGATAGAACTATTGATGATAATCTAAAATTTGTATTAAAATCTACTGGATGGAAAAATAAAAAAGAAATTGCTGATCGAATTGACAAGGTGCTTAAAATGGTAGGTATAACTTTGAATAAAAATAAATACCCTTTTGAACTTTCCGGTGGAGAGCAACAAAGGGTTGCCATTGCGAGAGCACTGCTTAATGAGCCTAAACTAATCATAGCGGACGAACCTACTGGAAATCTTGATCCCCAGACTAGCCAGGAAATCATGCAGTTATTCAAATCACTTCATGAAAAGGGAATGACATTATTAATGGCAACACATGACTACCAAATGATAGTAAAATTTCCAGGAAAAATTTTCAAATGCGAAAATGGAAAGGTTTTTGAAGTGATTGCTAAAACTTAATTTTCCTTTTGTAATTTTATCAAAATTCAATCATGGGCTTAGCTGATCTTCCTAAAATATCACATAGCAATAGTAAACAGTTTATTCTAATAGCAGGACCTTGTGCAATTGAAGGAGAGGAAATGGCTATGCGTATCGCTGAAAAAATTAAAACCATATCTGATAAGCTATCAATCCCATATATATTCAAAGGAAGCTTTAAAAAGGCAAATCGAAGCCGGTTGGATAGTTTTACGGGAATTGGAGATGAGAAAGCCCTTAAAATTCTTGAAAAAGTTGGAAAAGGATTTGATCTGCCAACTATTACTGATATCCATCAAGTTGAAGATGCAGCATTAGCATCTAATTATGTCGATGTTTTACAAATTCCTGCTTTTTTAGTTCGTCAAACTGACTTATTGGTTGCCGCATCAAAAACAAATAAGTTTATAAACCTTAAGAAAGGTCAGTTTATGAGTCCTGAAAGTATGCAATTTGCTGTTGATAAAATTAAGTCTACTGGAAATAAAAATATTTGGATAACTGACCGTGGAACCCAATTTGGCTATCAAGATCTTATAGTCGATTACAGAGGGATACCTGTTATGAAGAATTTTGCTCCAACAATTTTAGATGTGACTCATTCTCTTCAACAGCCAAATCAAGCTAATGGTATAACTGGTGGTCGTCCTGAAAGTATTGAAACGATTGCACGAGCTGGAATTTCTACTGGAATTGATGGAATCTTCATTGAAACACATTATGATCCTGCTAATGCAAAAAGTGATGGTTTAAATATGCTTGACATTAAATACCTAGAGGGTCTATTATCTCGCCTAGCTGGCTTAAAAAAATATTACGAGGAAAATTTAAGAAAGCTTGATTGAAGCTTGTTGATTATCAAACCTCATATATTAGCTTAACGAATTTTATATCTTTGCATTTCCGTTATAGGAAAGTTCATTGAAAATATGGGGTCGACTGGTTTTGACAGCAGGTTCCCATAATGAAATAAGCAAGTCGAGCGCTGAAATAAAGCTCGTAAATAATATGTTTCAAATTTTAAATGGCGAGAATAACTACGCTCTAGCTGCATAATTGACTGAATTAAAGTAAGTCTTTGCTATATCCCGGCCAGGCTGGGAAGCCAGATGTCTCTCGATAGCCCTTGTTGACGGCGATCGATTTTGAGGCACCATAAATGTCAACATCGAAATACTAATTCATCGATAGTATTTTTCAATAAAGATGATAAGGGAATCTTGGGCTGTTTTCGGTCACTGATTCTTCGAAAATTAATCGAAAACTAAGCTTGTAGAAAGTTTTGTTATGACTTGTTTGGACGCGGGTTCGATTCCCGCCGACTCCACAACTATCCTCCACTATCTTCCGCTATTTAAATACAAATAGCGGAAAACCATGTATTTAACAAATGAAATAAAAGAGTAAAAATTATATTCAATGATTAGAACTTTATTACCCTTCAACCTGAAAATTATATTTTTTGTATTCGTTAGTCTTATTAAATCTATTGATCTGCAAGGACAAGATTTTAAGGATCGAATTATTGATGCTTTCAAACTAACAGAAATTAATCGAGCAAAAGCACATTTAAATTCTGTTCCTGTAACTGTAACCGATGCTAATTGTGAACGTAGTGCTGGTGGAATAAATGATTTTTACTCTGAAGGTGACTATTGGTGGCCAGATCCAAATAATCCCGGTGGTCCCTATCAACAAAGGGACGGCCAAACAAACCCTGAAAATTTCACAGCACATCGGCATGCAATGATTCGTTTAAGTGAAATAACTGCTACTTTAACTTCAGCATGGTTGATTACAAAAGATAAAGCTTATTCAGAAAAAGCTCTAGAACACTTGAATGCGTGGTTCGTAAATCCTTTAACAAAGATGAATCCTAATTTGCTATATGCTCAAGCTATTTATGGAAAAGTAACCGGTCGAGGTATAGGATTGATAGACGCATACCACCTAGTAGAAGTTGCTCAATCGGTAAAGATCCTTGAAGATAAAGGAGGAATTAGTAATGACGAAGCAGAACAAATAAAATCTTGGTTTGGTGAGTTTCTAAAATGGATGACAACCCACGAATATGGAATTTCAGAAATGAATTGGAAAAACAATCATGGTACTTGTTGGGCAGCAACTGCATCTTCAATGGCAGTTCTTACTGAAAATGAAGAGGTGAAAAAATTGTGTGTTGATCGATTTAAAAACATACTCCTTCCAAACCAAATGGATAACGATGGAAGTTTTCCGCTGGAATTAAAAAGAACCAAACCTTATGGCTATTCTCTATTTAACATAGATGCTTTTTTCAATTTAGCTCAAATATTATATACTGTTGAAGACAACTTGTTTGAATATGAAACTAAAGATGGAAAGTCAATTAAAAAAGGGCTTGAATTCATATATCCGTATATTAAAGAAAAATCTACGTGGCCATATGAAAAAGATATTTACATTTGGAATGAGTGGCCTGTATGTCATCCAGCTCTGTTATTTGGGGCATTAGCATATGGTAATTTAAATTACTTAGAATCATATCTTAAATTACCTAAATACCCCTCACATTCAGAAGTAATTCGTAATTTACCTGTAAGACATCCACTAATTTGGATATTAAATTAATGTTTGAAATAAACTAAACTTTTTTGATTACATATTGGATATATTTTTTATGTGTAATTATTAAAAGATGATTGAAAAAATTACAAGAATAATTAAGTAATTAATTAAACAAATGCCTAAAATTAGAACCAATGAACTAATTTGAGATTAACCCCCCTTCGCCTTGGTATTAATTCATTTTTTACCAAATAATTATCATTATAAATTAAATATAAATTTGAAAGTCCCTTAAACCTCCATTGCAACCTTGAATTGATTCCAAAATTATCAGATTGTGAACCATATTGAAAAACTGTCGCCCAGTAAAGAGTTTTACTAAATGTAAAATCAAATTTTGATCTTGCTAAAAAAATATTAGTTGTTGGATAATTTAAACCTAATTTTATTTTATCATAGTTAAGCCTTATGCTTGATACTAATTTTGGTTGGATTCTGTAATATAGGTTTTTTCTTATTGAAAAAATTCTGCCTCCATAAAATTTACCCGTTTCGCATGACAATTCATAAATAAAGTCTTTAGAGGGGTTTGAGGAATATTGGGCTTCGAAATATTCTGAATAATAGTTTTTTTCACCTTTAATTTCATTTAAAGGATCAACTCCTGTTGGATCAAAATCATAGGGAATATATTCAGTTCGGTTTTGATATCTTAAAGAAAATTCACTCTGATTTATAAATCGAAAGGTTGAATTTAAATGAGATGTATTGAAATGTATATTTTCAACCTGATCTGCATGTTTATAATAAAAAACATACTGGTATCTGAATGAAATTGAGTTAAGATTAGATTGTTTTGGAAAAATGGTATATTGGTAATGAGGTTTTAATTTAGATACGCCCTTCCTTCTCATAAAACCTAAATCTGATCTAAAATCATCCCCTAAATAGTGGTAATTAATTCTAAGATTATGATTTCTAGTAGTTCTATCTATAGTAAAACCAGCGCTTGTATTATCATCTTTTTCTACATTTTCAAAAGATTTATAAAAATAAGCTCTTCCATTCCATTTATTTTTTTCTGTAATTAGATCGTATTCTATTCCAGCTACCCTATTAAATATATCTTCATAATTTACAAATTCATAATCTTTTGTATTTTGTCTATTAACGAAAATAAATTTAACAAGTGACCTCTTAAAAACCCTTTGATGAAGTGATATAACAGAATTTAAATTCATGGGTATATTATTACTCAAATCTTCATCTGTTAACATATTTAAAAAACCCAACTTAAGATTATTATTGATCTTTCCACTAATCCTGATTCCCGATAAAATTTTGTTTTCAATCAAATCTCCTTGGCTATTTTTTGCCAAACCTATTCTTCTTGAAAAAAATGGGTTCATCATTAAGTTTTCACCGAAATTTGTATATATATCGTTATTCTCAACAAAAAATTGTCGTTTCTCTGGCATTTTGAACTCAAATCTTGTGAAGTTTACTATCTCATCATCAATTTCTGCCTGAGAAAAATCTGAATTAAATGTAACATCTAGATTTAACTCTGACTTCAATGGAACACGAATATCGAGTCCATATTTAAAATCATTTTCTGATTTATTTTCTGAAAAATCCTTTTCTGTAAAACCATTAATAAATGGAATTAACCAAGTTTTTCCCTTAGAATTATTTAAAGGTCTTTCAAAAGTTATTTCACCCATGAATGCCAAATTATAACCTTTGAATTCTTGTGGAATACGAGCCCAAGTTGTCCTTTGATTCTCCTCAGTATCGAATCTAAAAAAATTAAACCGCCATGATTTAGAATTTTCGGGATAATTTAAGGTTGAAAGGGGTATTTTCATTTCAATTAAATAATAACCATCATAAACTTTACCTTCAACATCAAAATTTCCATTCCAAGTTCTATTAATATCTGATCTTGAAGAGCCAATTCCACCATTCGCCACAAGAATATCGCTCTTAACTCCAAGCATATTCGATCCAAACATATAAGCATTATTTCCATCACTGAAGGTGTCAAATAGAAAATTAACTTTATCAGAGGCAGCACCGCTAAAGTCCCATTTCAGTGATGGTATAACATAATCATTCGTCTTTGAGAATGATTTACATAGCAAATAAATATTTTCATTATCAAATAAAATTCTTACCTCAGTTGGATTATTGAATTCATCAGTCTCATTGGGGAAATGTTGCCAATTAGCATTCATTTTTTTTGCTGTTTTCCATGAATTCTCATCAGCTATTCCATCTATTATAATTTTATTTTGAGAAAATTTAACATGATAATCTAATTTCTTT
>CABXUL010000039.1 GCA_902515395.1 uncultured Bacteroidota bacterium
CGACGGAAACCCCTATGTTACTCCAGAGATCACACTTAAAACAGCAGAGAGCCTTAAGTTTTCAATTCTGAGGAATTATTTCAGAGAAGTAAGAAAAATGAAGCGAAGCTTGACCTTTGATGGTCTAGAAGAAAAGCTCGATTCACTTGAAAACGATCTCTATGCTTCGCTTTTTTCCAAAAATAAACCTCAGCATTTTAACATTGCTTATTTTGAAAATGTCCTAGACGATATCCATGAAATTATCAAAAACAATAGTGATGGACTCTATGAGTCCCTTATTTTAGATTTAAAGCACAAAGTTAAAATTTTTGGTTTCCATTTTGCTAGTTTGGATATTCGTCAAGATTCTAGGATACATAAACAGGTTTTTGATGAGATTTTTTCGCATCCCAAAATACGCGACTATGTAGAGGGAATTCCAGAAAACTTTAGTCTGTTAGACGCCCAATCAAGACATAAAGTTCTCACCTCTGTTAAAGGTGATGTACCTGCTAATATTTTTGAATCTACAATTACAAAAGAAACCCTTGGAAGCATTAGAGCAATGCGAAAAATTCAAGAACGAAATGGAGAAAGAGGTTGTAACCGCTATATTATTAGTAATTGCCAAACCATAGATAATCTTTTGGAGCTGTTTGCCTTGCATAAAATTTGTGATTGGGATAGACCCTCTGTCGACATTATTCCATTGTTTGAGACCATTCCTGATCTAGAGGTTTGTGAAGAAATAATGGATTCGCTCTACAACAATAAAGAATACCGAAAACACCTTAACACTAGAGGAGATAAGCAAACTGTTATGCTTGGCTTTTCAGATGGAACTAAGGATGGTGGTTATTTTATGGCTAATTGGAGTATATATAAAGCCAAAGAAGATCTTACAGGTTTGTCTAAAAAATATGGTATAAATATTGCTTTTTTTGATGGTAGGGGAGGTCCTCCAGCGAGGGGCGGTGGAAATACTCATGAGTTTTATGCCTCAATGGGCAATAAAATCCAGGCAGATGATATCCAGTTGACCATTCAAGGACAGACGATCTCCTCTAATTTTGGAACTAATGATTCCTGTCAGTATAATCTAGAGCAGTTATTAAGTTCTGGAATTCACAATCAAGTTTTTAATTCAGAACGTAATGTGCTTTCCGATGAAGACCGTGAAACAATGAATAAACTAGCTTTAAAAAGTCATTCAGCTTATCAAAATTTCAAGGCGCATCCTGAGTTTTTACCATTTCTCGAACAAATGACTACCCTTAAATATTACGCAAAGGCAAATATAGGGAGTCGCCCCTCCAAAAGAGGGAGTTCAAAAAAACTGAATTTTTCTGACTTGAGGGCTATTCCTTTTGTTGGTAGCTGGAGCCAGTCTAAACAAAATGTTCCTGGTTTTTTTGGAGTAGGTACAGCGCTTAAAGATTTTGATAAAGATGGAGAATTTAAAAAGGTTACTAAACTGTATCAGCAATCATCTTTTTTTCGAACACTTATTGCCAATAGTATGATGAGTCTTACGAAATCCTTCTTTGGTTTGACTGCTTACATGAAAAATAACAAACGATTTGGTGATTTTTGGACCCTTATTCATGATGAATATACCTTAACCAAAGAAATGATCCTAAAACTGACTGGATTTGATGAATTAATGGAGAGCGAGCCTGCTGGAAGAGCCTCGATTAAGATTAGAGAGGAAATCGTTCAACCACTACTAACAATTCAACAGCATGCATTAATTACTATTCTTAATAATAATGATGAAGGAAATATGAGTGATGAAATAAAGTCATTGTATGAAAAGATGGTAACGCGTTCGCTATTTGGTAATATTAACGCAAGCAGAAACTCCGCTTAATCAGCTTTATAGAAGTCAAATGCAGCTGAAAAATTTTCTTCCCCTACTTCAATATCAATAATAGGTTTACCAATTGCTTCAAGCAGTACAAAATTTACTTTACCGTGACTATTTTTCTTATCGTGTTTTAAAAGCGCCATTATAGAATTTATATCTTCTTCTTTGAATTGAATCCTGGGAAAAATAGCTAAAAAAACAGATTTAATCTCCTTCGAGGTTTCAATACTAAGACCTGTCATCCGCGAAGAAAGATAGGCCTCTAAAATCATTCCTATGGCGATTGCTTCTCCATGTAGCAGTGATTTTTTATGTGAATTGACAAGGAAATAGGACTCAATAGCGTGACCCAAAGTATGTCCAAAATTTAAGACTTTTCTTAAATTTTTTTCTAAGGGATCGTCTGTGACCACAGAGTTCTTAATTGAAACTGAATGATGAATGAGAGGAGAAATATCATTTTCTTCAAAAGAATGGTATTTTGAAAGTTTTTTAAAAAATTCCGCATCACTAATTATACCATGTTTGAGCATTTCTGAGTAGCCACTCCGATATTCGTTTTCAGGTAATGTTTTTAAGAAAAAAGAATCTATAATGACCAGTTCTGGGTTAGCTATGATTCCAATCTGATTCTTCAAGCCCTGAAAGTCTACTCCAGTTTTGCCTCCTACTGAGGCATCAACCATTGAAAGTAGGGTGGTAGGAATATTAATAAAATGAATCCCACGCTTAAAAGCTGCAGCAACAAATCCACCAAGGTCAGTTACAACACCACCTCCCAAGTTGATTAATAAACTTTTTCTGTCTGCACCTAATTCAGAAAGTTGATTCCATACTTGCTTACAAGTTTCTAAGTGTTTATTGACTTCACCGGCTTCAATACTTATGACTGGTTTATCTCTCAAAACTTTAATCTTATCTAAAAAATGAGGCAAACAATATTTTTGAGTGTTCTTATCTACCAAAAGGAAAATAGAGGAATAATTATCCGTTAATTGATCATTTAGGTCTTGGTAACCCTTTTCAGAAAAGGAAACTTTATAATCAGCTCCAAATATGGTAGTTAAATTCACATTCATCTTTGCAAAAGTATAACTTTAGATTAACTATTTATTTTTTATGTAGAAGTGAATGAGATTAACATTTTTTTCACAGTTTTCTACCTCTAAAGAAATTGCTTGTTCTTTCCAATATCCATTGAGGTAATAAACTTTGCAACTATCTTTTGTAGTGTCACTTTTATTAAAATCAATACGCGCCATGTCTAGAAACTCGTGAAATGAAATAGAATCAAATGTTTCTATGTCTACTAATTTTGAATTCCAGCTTTTCTTTGATAGATTGTTTATCACCCGATCATTCGGGCCATAATTACAAGTAGTTTTTTTTCCTTTAAAAATTACTGAAAGTAAAATAATACCAACAAAAAAGCCAAAAAAATAAAACCCTAAGCGGGACAATAACTTCATTTATGTAAAATTTTTAAAGTGCGGAAATTGTCCTTATTTAATGCGATTTCAATAGTATATATGTTATCTGGAAGTAAGCTTTTTATCCGTTCTCCCCATTCAATTAAACAAATATTACCCGAGTCTAGATATTCCTCAACACCAATATCTAGTGCTTCTTCAACACTATTTAAGCGATAAAAATCAAAATGAAACAACAAGTCTTTGGCATACGTTTTATATTCATTAACAATCGAAAAAGTTGGACTAGATACTTGGTCTTTCACATTCCATTTACTACAAAGTGCAGAGATTAATGTAGTTTTTCCTGCCCCCATTGGCCCATTAAAACAGATAACGGAGGACTGTATATTTTTATCCAAATAATCGGCAGCAGATTTAATTTCGTCCAAGTGGTATTTAAAAACCATTTCGTAAATTTAATACTATCGTGGATGCATAACAATAAAAGGTATAATCATTTCTTCCATAGATATACCACCGTGCTGAAAGGTGTTTCGAAAGTGATTTGCAAAGTGATTAAAATTATTTTGATAAACAAAATAACCTTGTTCTTTAGCAAAAATGTACTTGCTGTTTAGGTTAGCAGATGGGAGTTTTAATTTGCTGGGCTCTTTGATTTCCAACACCTCCTTACCCTTGAAAGACATACTTTGACCAGTTTTATATCGCAAATTCGTACTGGTTTCCCTTGTGCCAATTACTTCTAATGCTTGATCTACGTTTATCGTTCCATGATCTGTGGTAATTACCAGTTTAAATCCCAACTCGCTGGCTTTTTGAATTATCTCCAAAAGGGGAGAGTTTTTAAACCATGAGAGGGTTAATGATCTAAATGCTTTGTTGTCTGATGCCAATTCCTTGATGATTTCCATATTGGTTTTAGCATGAGAAATCATGTCTACAAAGTTATAAACCACAACGAAAAGGTCTTCATTTTGGTAATTCTGTATTTGAGCGACTAAATCTCGACCTGCTTTTAGATTTGTGATCTTTGAATAATTAAATTTTAAATTCAACTGGTTTCTTTTTAGTTGTGACATTAGAAAACTTTTTTCATTCAGATTTTTTCCACCTTTATCGTTTTCATTTACCCATAAATTAGGATGATGTTTCTCCATTTCTGATGGCATTAATCCAGAAAAAATTGCATTTCTAGCATAATGGGTTGCTGTAGGAAGTATACTGAAATATGGTAGTTCTTCTTCAATTTGATAATAATCTTGAATTATGGGTGAAATCATTTTCCACTGATCATACCTTAGGTTATCTACAACAAGCAGTAGCGTAGTTTTTTTATCACCCATTTTTATTTTTGGAAATAGTTTTTCCTTTAAAATTTGATTAGATAATACTGGGCCACTGTTGTCTTGAATCCAGCTACTATAGTTTTGGGAAATGAATTTGGCAAAAAATCGATTGGCTTCTTTCATTTGATTCTGAAATATCTCAAGCATTCCAAGATCCTCTAGGCCCTCTAGCTCCATTTCCCAGTATACCATTTTTAGATAGAAATCTGCCCATTTCTCATGGGTGTCTAGCTCATTTAACTCAAGAGATATTTTTCGAAATTCTTGTTGATAATCATTAATGGTTTTTTCTTGAATTAAATTTTTATGTTGAAATAGTTTTTTTAATGCTAGTAAAATTTGGTTAGGATTGACCGGCTTAATTAAGTAATCTGAAATTTTTGCACCTATAGCCTCTTCCATGATTTGCTCTTCCTCATTTTTAGTTATCATAATTACGGGAAGATTAGGGAGGATTGATTTCATCTCATTAAGGGTTTCTAAACCATTTAGCCCTGGCATATTCTCATCCAAAAGAACAGCGTCAAACTTAGTCGATTTAATTTGTGTCAAAGCATCCTGACCATTATTACATGGGACTATTTTATAGTCTCTTTGTTCTAAAAACATAAGGTGAGATCTTAACAAATCGATCTCATCGTCTACCCAAAGAATTTTAATTGAGCTCATATTTAAATATCTTTAATTAAGATCAACTAGTTTAAAAATAAAAAAGGAGAATCCTTTATTTTTCTAATTTACGGATTTATTAGTATCCGCCTCTCTTTAAAGTTCATGAGTCTTAAATAATAATTTTAAAGGTGTATGTGAAGTAATTGTCGCCTTGGTTATCTTATTTAGGATAAGGCGTCAAAGAGATATAACTTAATTTTTATATTTTTGCACAAATGAAATTTACTGCCCAACAAATCGCTACTAAACTCGAAGGCACTGTAGATGGAGATCCAGATGCGGAAGTTTTTCAGTTATCAAAAATTGAGGAAGCAAAAAAAGGATCACTAACTTTCCTGTCTAATCCTAAATACAAACCATACATCTACAAGACTCAGGCATCTATCACTATTGTTGATCAAGATTTTGTTGCTGAAAACGACCTATCCACTACACTTGTTCGTGTTCCAAATGCTTATGACTCTTTTACAATTTTACTAGATCAGTACAATAAGGTAAAAATTAGTAAAACCGGTATTTCTAAAAGCGCTTTAATTCACCCCTCTATTAAATTACCAAATAATTGCTTTGTCGGTGACATGTCTATAATAAGTGAAGGATCCGAAATAGGTGAGAATGTTAAAATATTTGAACAATGTTACCTTGGATCAAACGTCACCATTGGCAGAGGATCAATAGTTTTTCCTGGAGCAAAGATCCTAGATGGATCAATAGTTGGCAATAATTGCATTATTCACTCTGGAGTAATAATTGGCTCAGATGGATTTGGATTTGCACCACAAGAAAATGGTTCTTACAAAAAAATTCCACAAACAGGAATTGTAGTTATTGGAGATAATGTTGATGTTGGAGCAAATTCTACAATTGATCGAGCTACTCTTGGCTTTACCTCAATTGGAAATGGAGTTAAACTTGATAATCAAATTCAAATTGCACATAATGTTGAAATAGGAGAAAATACTGTGATTGCTGCTCAAACAGGTATTGCTGGTTCTGCTAAGATTGGTAAAAATTGTGTTATAGGTGGTCAGGTAGGCGTGGCTGGGCATATAACTATTGGAGATAATGTTAAAATTCAAGGCCAATCAGGAGTAACTAGTAGCATTAAAGATGACATGAAGATTCAGGGAACCCCAGCTTTTTCATACAACGATTACAATAAATCATATGTTTATTTTAAAAACCTTCCCAATTTAGGTAAAGAGATAAATTCTATACTAAAAAAATTAAAACTATGATAAATAGTTCCCTTCAAAAAACTTTAGCTAATGAAGTAAATTTAAAAGGGGTAGGTCTGCACACTGGCAAAGAAGTTAATCTTACCTTTAAACCAGCACCAGTTAATACTGGTTTTATTTTTGTTAGGAGCGATTTAGTTCCTAGAGTAGAAATCCCAGCTGATATTCAGCATGTCATTAATACTGATAGAGGAACCAATCTAGAGAAAGACGGTGTAAGTATTCAAACTTCTGAGCATGTTTTAGCTGCATTAGTAGGAATGAGTGTAAATAATTGCTATATCGAGTTGGATGCCGCAGAATCGCCCATAATGGACGGATCTTCCAAATTTTTTGTTGATGCAATTGAATCCGTAGGAGTAATAGAACAAGAGGAAATCAAAGACGAATACATCGTAACCGAGCCTATATCATACAAAGATGAGAAAACAGGAAGTGAAATCACATTGATACCTTCTGATGAATTCCAAGTTACAACAATGGTTGATTTTGATACAAAAATACTAGGAACTCAAAATGCCTCCCTTGATAAAATAACAGATTTTAAAGAAACAATTGCTCCTTCAAGAACTTTCAGTTTCTTACATGAATTAGAAACATTATTAGAAAATGGCTTAATAAAAGGTGGGGATTTAAATAATGCTATTGTATATGTAGACAAACCTCTTTCTCAAAAAACAATGAAACGTTTGAAGGCTGCATTTGGTAAAGAAAACATCTCTGTTAAACCTAATGGAATTTTAGATAACCTAAGTCTTCATTTCTCAAATGAAGCTGCTCGTCATAAGCTTCTAGATGTCATTGGTGACTTAGCCTTGGTTGGAGTTTCGATCAGGGGAAAAGTTTTCGCACATAAACCTGGACATGAAGTTAACGCAGCTTTTTCTAGAAAATTATCTCAGATTATTAAAAAAGATAGACGACAAAACGCTCCAAAAATTGATATTAATTCAGAGCCTATCATGGACGTTAATGCTATTATTAAAATGCTACCGCATCGCCCACCATTTCTTTTAGTTGACAAGATATTTGAATTATCAGACAAACATGTTGTTGGATTAAAAAATGTTACAATGAATGAACCTTTTTTTGAAGGTCACTTTCCTGGTGCCCCAGTAATGCCTGGTGTACTTCAGATTGAGGCGATGGCGCAAGCAGGAGGCGTACTACTTTTAAATACAGTTTCAGACCCTGAGAATTATCTAACTTTTTTTATGAAAATGGATAATGTCAAATTTAAAAGACCAGTAAAGCCTGGTGATACTCTGATATTTAAATTAGAATTAATTTCTCCAATAAGAAGAGGAATATGTCACATGAAAGGTCAGATCTTCGCCAATAACATGTTAATCACTGAAGGAGAACTTATGGCCCAAATTATTAAACGAAAATGAAATGAAACAACCTCTTTCATATATTCATCCTGATGCAAAAGTAGCTAAAAATGTAGTTATAGAGCCATTTACATCTATTGACAATAATGTTGAAATTGGAGAAGGAAGCTGGATAGGATCTAACGTAACTATAATGGAGGGTACAAGAATTGGAAAGAATTGTAATATTTTTCCCGGATCAGTTATTGCTGCAGTACCTCAAGATTTAAAATTTGAAGGAGAAGACACCCTTGCTGTTATTGGAAATAATACTACAATTAGAGAGTGTGTAACTATTAACCGTGGAACTTCAGACAGACAGTTAACAAAAATTGGGGATAATTGTCTAATAATGGCTTATTGCCATATAGCCCACGACTGCTTTGTGGGAAATAATTGTATTTTTTCCAACAACAGCACACTTGCTGGTCATATTACAATTGGTGATTATGTTATTCTGGCTGGTTTGGTTGCGGTTCATCAATTCTCCACTATTGGTGATCATGCATTTGTTGCAGGAGGATCTTTGGTTAGAAAAGATGTACCTCCATATGTTAAAGCCGCAAGAGAGCCTTTATCATACGTAGGAATAAATTCAGTCGGTTTAAGAAGGAGAGGTTTTAGTTCAGAGAAAATAACTGAAATCCAGAATATTTATAGGATTCTTTATCAAAAAAAATTTAATAACTCTCAAGCGGCTGATATCATTGAAGCTGAAATGATAGCATCACCTGAGAGAGATGAAATTCTTCAATTTATTCGAAACTCTAAAAGAGGAATAATGAAGGGATACTTCCAAAAAAACTAAATCATCAAAATGGCAACAACCTCAGATATCAGAAAGGGCCTTTGTATAAAATATAATAACGATATATACAAAATTATAGAGTTTCTTCACGTCAAGCCAGGAAAAGGCCCTGCATTTGTAAGAACTAAATTAAAAAGTGTTACCAATGGAAAAGTAATTGATAATACTTTCTCATCCGGTCACAAAATTGATGATATTAGGGTGGAGACAAATAAATTTCAATACCTATATAAAGAAGAAGATGAGTTTAACTTTATGAACGTTGATGATTTTAATCAAATAATGGTTAGCAAAAACTCTATTGAAAACTCAGATTTACTCAAAGAAGGTGAAATTGTGAGTATCTCCATCAATTCGGAAGACGGTTTACCTCTTTCTGTAGATATGCCTGCCAGTGTGATTTTGGAAATAAAACATACAGAGCCCGGAATAAAAGATAATTAGCACAAACGCTAATAAAATAATAGGTAATCCAATTTTAGGTAATTTTTGCATAGTATTTAAATTTAAGTTAACATTCCCCCATCTACTTGAAGGACTTGACCAGTTATATAATTTGATAAATCCGAAGCCAAAAAAACACAGGCATTGGCAACATCTTCGGGTTTTCCGCCTCTTTTTAAGGGTATTCCATCCCTCCAT
>CABXUL010000040.1 GCA_902515395.1 uncultured Bacteroidota bacterium
ACTTAAAAATGTTGCAGCTGGAGCAAATCCTATGGATTTAAAAAGAGGAATAGATAAAGCAGTTGAATCAATTGTTAATGCTCTAGGTGATCAATCGGTCGAGGTTGGAAATGCCTCAGAGAAAATAAAACAAGTAGCTAGTATTTCTGCTAATAATGACGACATGATAGGAAGTTTAATTACTGAAGCTTTTGAAAAAGTTGGGAAAGAAGGGGTAATTACTGTTGAAGAGGCTAAAGGGACTGATACTTATGTAGATGTTGTTGAAGGTATGCAGTTTGATCGTGGATACCTTTCTCCATACTTTGTGACTGACTCTGAAAAAATGGAAGCTGATCTAGAGACTCCTTATATTTTGTTGTATGATAAAAAGATTTCAGCAATGAAAGACTTACTTCCAGTACTTGAGCCAGTAGCTCAAACTGGAAAACCACTACTTGTTATTGCTGAAGATGTAGATGGAGAAGCATTGGCAACTCTTGTAGTCAATAAATTAAGAGGCGCATTAAAAATTGCTGCTGTAAAGGCTCCTGGATTTGGAGATAGAAGAAAAGCCATGCTCGAGGATATAGCTATCTTAACTGGTGGAACCGTAATATCAGAGGAAAGAGGTTTTACTCTTGAAAACACCACAATTGAAATGCTTGGTACTGCAGAGAAGGTAACTATTGATAAAGATAATACAACTGTTGTCAATGGTGCGGGAGATACCGAAATGATTCAAGGAAGAGTAAATCAAATTAAATCACAAATTGAGACTACTACTTCTGACTATGATAAAGAAAAACTTCAAGAGCGTTTGGCAAAATTATCAGGAGGTGTAGCTGTATTGTATGTAGGTGCTCCCTCTGAGGTAGAAATGAAAGAGAAGAAAGATCGTGTAGATGATGCTCTTCACGCTACCAGAGCAGCAGTTGAAGAAGGAATTGTTGCAGGAGGCGGTGTTGCTTTATTAAATACTCAAAAAAGTATTGCTTCACTTAAAACAGATAACCCTGACGAAGCTACTGGAGTTCAAATTATTAATAAAGCAATTGAATCTCCTTTAAGAACAATAGTTGAAAATTCTGGAGGTGAAGGTTCAGTTGTGGTCTCAAAAGTTTTAGAAGGAAAAGATAACTTTGGATACAATGCAAAGGACGGGACTTTTGTAGATATGTTGAAAGAAGGTATTATCGACCCAAAAAAGGTAACTCGTGTTGCACTTGAAAATGCCGCATCAGTTGCTGGAATGATCCTAACTACAGAATGTGCATTAGTTGATATTAAGGAAGAAACTCCTCCAGCTATGCCTCCAATGGGAGGTGGAGGTGGAATGCCCGGAATGATGTAATCAAAAAATTAGTTAAAAGAACCTGCTGAAAAGCAGGTTTTTTTTTTAATTAAAAATTAATATTGACAACACATTGGTAGTTTATTGTAATCTTCTTCTTTTGCCTTAACTTCAAGGGTGCTATAACCTGATTTAGCTATTGCATTATGTATATTTTTTACTTCTACTTTTCTACGATTATAAAGCAAGCTAAGTTTATTGGAAGGAATATCCCATGTGGCCATTTTGACCCATCTTACAGATAATGCAGCTTTTTCGATAGTTTTTTTACACATCTCGCAATTCCCTTCAACTCTAAATTGAGAGGCTACTATTTTTTTTTGACTCTGTTGAGCTAAAGTCAATATTGGGAAAAAAATTAAAATAATTAATTTTTTCTTCATTAGTTAAAATTTAAATTATAGACAGTTTATCTTGAAGAGGACTTTTTTTGTCTCCAAGAACCTTTTTTTCAACGTTGACAGTTTTGTCTTCTGTAAATTTAATCCATTCAACAAAGCTTAACTTTAGGTTATTGATTTCCTTTTTTTCAGGACTTTTATCTGAAAACACTTCTTCGGTTTTCTCTTCAATTTCATGAGAATCTGCTTCAATGATTGGAATATTTTCTCCGTTTGAATTGTTGGGTTTGAATTCAACCTCCATTGATTTTTTAAGAACGCTTCGATCCAGGGTTTTTAGTGCGAGTTTATTTAAGACTTTTTCATATTGATCACTCCCTTGGTCTTTTAAAGATTTAGCATGATAATAGTATGGTAATTGAAAATAGGGATATTCCTTCGAAATTGATGAAAATTCCAAAGCTATTTTATTATTTAATGGATCATATTGATCAATAAGTTCATTAAATCTTTTAGCGTCCATAATTACCATTTTGCTAGAGTCGCATTATAAATATCTTGGGTAATCCTCTCAAAAATAACTTCGTGTGCCTGGTTTTGAATATCATAAAGCTGAGCCTCAGCAGGGAAATCATAAAAGAATGAAAATCTTTGCTCAAAGTTATCTTCCTCATTATTGTTATTTGAGTAACGCAAGTTAACCGACATGGAAAGTCTGTTTTGGGCTGCAGTTAGGTTTGCGGTCGAGGTCATTGGCGTAATGCTGTATTGAGTAATTTCTCCTTCATAAACCAAATCGCCACCAGTTTTTACCAAACTCAAATTTGTTTGTCCAAGAATTATATCTTGAAGTGCAAGCGTAAAGTCACGATCAAGCCCAGGCTCCACAGTTGAACCTGGTCTGCTTCCAGCTTGGTTTTCAAAATAGTTAACCTGAAAGGTATTTGCTCCTGCTGGGATAGATGTACCTGTAAATGAATAAATACCACAGCTTGTAAGGCATGTGTTATATAGTAATATGGTTCCGATGATTATTTTATTCATCTTCATTATCTTGGAGATCAAATTGTTTGATTTTTCGGTAAAGTGTTCTTTCCGAGATACCCAATTCCTCTGCAGCAGCTTTTCTCTTACCATTACTTCTTTTAAGGGCTAACTTTATCATTTCGATTTCTTTTTCAAGTAGAGAAAGCGGTTCCTCCTCAATTATAGTTTCAGCATAATCGTATTGATTAACATTATTTGATTCGGAATAATTTATTTCACTTTTATTTTCTATTTGATTAATAAATTCTAGAGTTTTGTTTTCGTTATTTTCCTCTCCGTAGATCTTTTTAATTAAATCAGGATTATTTTTCTGTACAGACGAAATATTCTCATTTTCCATTAACTCATGAGTAAGTTTCTTAAGATCGTTTAGGTCACTTTTCATATCAAAAAGTACCTTGTATAAAATTTCTCTTTCAGAAGAAAAATCTCCATTTTTTTGATTTACATCTACAACTGCAGGTAATTGAGACCCCATATCAGGTAAGTAATGTCTTAGCATAACAGGAGTAAGTATTCTCTCTTTTTCCAGAACAGAGGCTTGTTCTGCAACATTACGCAGCTGTCTAATATTCCCATTCCATCTATATTGAACTAAAAGCTGTTGAGCATCATCATCTAATCTGAGAGTAGGCATTTTATATTTTTGGGCAAAGTCAGAAGCAAATTTTCTAAATAATAAAGGAATGTCTTCTTTCCTTGCTCTTAGTGGAGGTAAATTAATCTCTACAGTACTCAATCGATAATAAAGGTCTTCTCTGAATTTCCCTTTTTTGATAGCTTCAATAGTGTTAATATTAGTTGCAGCCACAATTCTTACATCTGTTTTTTGAACCTTTGAAGACCCTACTTTAATAAATTCTCCATTTTCAAGAATCCTTAACAGCCTTACTTGAGTTGATAGAGGTAACTCTCCGACTTCATCTAAAAAAATAGTTCCTCCATCTGCTACCTCAAAATAACCGCTTCGAGTAGTTGTCGCTCCAGTAAAAGCTCCTTTTTCATGTCCGAACAGTTCGCTATCTATCGTTCCTTCTGGAATAGCTCCACAATTTACAGCAATATATTTTGCATGTTTTCTAGGTGAAAATTGATGAATAATTTTTGGTATATTTTCTTTTCCAACTCCACTTTCTCCAGATACCAATACTGTAATTTCAGTCGAGGCTACACGTAAGGTTTTTTCCAATGCCCTATTAAGTCCAGGATGATTGCCTATTATTCCGAATCGTTGTTTTATATTTTGCGTAGATTCCATTATTTAAAGATCTTTTGAATAATCAATTGCCGATCCAATTAGAGTTGCTGAAGTACAATTTTCTATCAATACATCCACAAAATCTCCAAGTTTATAATTTTGCTTTGGGAAGACAACAACGGTATTTTGTGTTGTTCTCCCACTCCAAAAATCACTTGACTTCTTGGAGGCTTTTTCAATCAAAACCGTAACATTTTTTCCTATAAACTGATTAGTTCTATAATTACTGTGCTCACGTTGAAGCTCTATAATTTCTTCTAACCTTTTTTTCTTAACAGCTTCAGGAATATTGTCCTTAATTTTTCTAGCAGCCATAGTTCCTGGTCTTTCTGAATAAGCAAACATAAAACCATAATCATATTTTACACTCCTCATAAGGTCGAGGGTTTCTTGATGGTCTTGATCAGTTTCGGTTGGAAATCCAGTAATCATGTCATGTGATATACCACAATCAGGAATTAATTTTTTTATGTTATTAATAAGTTCAAAATATTCTTCTCTAGTATGCTGTCGATTCATTTTTTTTAGAATATTATTACTACCGGACTGAACTGGAAGATGAATAGATTTACAAATATTTTTGTGTTTTGCCATTGTATGAATTACATCTAGAGACATATCTTGAGGATTAGAGGTAGAAAATCTTATCCTGATTTTTGGTTGTTCACTTGCAACTAAGTCAAGTAACATTGAAAAATTAACGGCAGTTTTTTGTTGCAATAGAGTAGCTTTATCAAAGTCTTTTTTAGCTCCCCCTCCAAACCATAAATAGCTATCAACATTTTGACCAAGAAGTGTAATTTCTTTGTATCCTTTTTTTGCTAAATCGTTAACTTCATCAATAATACTTTTTGGATCACGACTGCGCTCCCTTCCTCTTGTGAATGGAACGACACAAAAAGTACACATATTATCGCAACCCCTAGTAATAGTTACAAAGGCACTTACACCATTTGTGGCTAACCTTACAGGGGAAATATCCCCATAGGTTTCATCTTTGGAAAGAATAACATTTACTGCCTCACGGCCCTGTTCTAGATCTTTTAAAAGATTTGGAAGATCCTTATATGCATCAGGGCCAACGACTAAATCTACCATTTTTTCCTCTTCAAGAAACTTATGTTTTAATCTCTCAGCCATACAGCCTAATACTCCAATTTTTAACCCCTTATTTTTTTGTCTAAGACTATTAAATATTTTTAATCTTTTTCTAACGGTTTGTTCAGCTTTCTCCCTAATGGAGCAAGTATTTACTAAGATCAAATCAGCTGATTCTTTGTCAACTGTAATTTGATACCCATTTTTGGAAAGAATTGATGCAACAATTTCACTATCTGAAAAATTCATTTGACAACCATAAGATTCAATAAATAAACTCTTGGATATAGCTTTTTCTGATTTATCAAATTCTTTGATAACACTACTAGCTTGGCCTGAGATAACTTTTGACTTATTTAATGGCTCTCCATTTTTAAAATATGGATTTTTTTTAGCTGTATATGTCTTTATAGATTCACTCATTCTTGTAACACAAACAAAAATTAATTTACAAATTTAAAAATTTCACTGACAAATTGACATATAAGATAGGTATAAAAGGTCAATTATAGAATTGTTTAACTAGTTGGTCTTTAACCGAATTAAGATTTCATAAGTTTTTAAATCTATACCTCCAAGTTGATTTAAAAACGGCCTATCATAGCATAGCCCTACGGAGACCTCGTTTGATAGATGAAAAATTATAAGATTTGAATTAGAGGAATTTGTTCTATGTGAATAACCTACTTCAAATGCATTATCATAATTTATATTCAAAGTAAGATCCATGGTTGAGGGAATAGCTTTAATTTTTCTGTAAATTAAGTTTGGTTCTATTGAAATTTTTTCAGTTAAATTAAATTTATAACCAGCTGCTAAGTAAGTATGGATCCTATCTTTAGAACCGACATTAATTTCTCTATCTCTTCTAATTAAAAATAATCGAGGAATTGAAAAACTGAACCAAAATCGCGGATTTTTTAAATATAATCCCGCACCAACATTAGGATTAAAGCTATCAAAGTTTCTCCAAAGTGGGTCAAACTGATCATTATAAATTGTTAATTCTGTAACATTTGATTTGTAGAAATTTCCTCCCGCCTTCAGTCCAAAATAAAAATCTGTTTTATCATTAATTTTTAATCTATAAGAAACATCAACATAGGCAAAAGTCTGATTTTCAATAAATACTTTATCCGAAACAACAGAAAACCCAATTCCTATATTTTTTTTTGCCTTGTAGGAGTAGGAGAGAGTCATTATTTGAGGGGAATCACTTAATCCAGCCCATTGGTTTCTATTCAAAAGTGTAAATTCATTTTTGGACTCAGATCCAGCAAACGCAGGATTAATAACCTGCATGTTTTCAAAATAAAGACTATAATATGACTCCTGTTGTCCCAACATTACAATGGGTAAACATATAATTAAAAAAATGGTTTTCTTCATTTTATCTTGCTATATAAATCCAACCTTTTTGATCAATTTCACCATCACCATTTTTATCAATTAGATATACATAAGATGACTCCGGTAATGGTTGACCATTATATAAACCAGACCAATCATTATTATATCTTTTCGAGTTATAAATAAGTTGTCCCATTCGAGTATATATCCAAACCTCACAATTTGGAAAAAACTCTGAATTAACTATTACCCATGAATCATTTATGCCATCTCCATTAGGAGATATAAACTCTGTGGGGAATAATTTATCGTCAACCAAACCATCTCCGTTAAAATCATTATCAGAATTATCACCTACTCCATCCAAATCCGTATCACTCCACTCTGAAGAATCGAAAGGAAATGCGTCAAAAGTGTCGTTATAACCATCATTATCATCGTCAAGATCAAAGCAATTTGGATCACCATCTTGATCAAAATCCTCAGGAATACTATCACTGTCTAAAGGATCTGATAAACATTCAATTTCCTCTAGATCAGTCCAATTATCGTTATCATCATCTAGATCAGCATTGTCTCCAATAGAGTCCTTATCGTTATCGCTCCACTCGCTAGAATCATATGGAAAAATATCTAGATCATTTTTATATCCATCGTTATCTAGATCTTCATCAATACAATCTGGGGTCAAATCACTGTCATAGTCACCTGGATAGTTTTGGGTATCAAAAGGATTTGTATTACATAAAGTTTCAATTTCATCACTCCAATTATCATTATCATCGTCTTTGTCCTCATTATTTCCAATGCCATCTTGATCAAAGTCAGCCCATTCATTTTCATCAAGGGGAAATACATCATCAATATCATTATAACCGTCATTATCGTCATCAATATCGCACTTATCACCTAAACCATCATTATCAAAATCATCTTGAGAGGAATTCGACTCATTTCTACAATTATCTAATAAGTCGTTTACCCCATCATTGTCATCATCATTATCACAAGGATCTCCTATTCCGTCACCATCATTGTCATTTTGATCTGGATTTGGAACTGAATAACAGTTATCATAAGGGTCATCAATTCCATCATTATCAAAATCAGGATTTATAATTTGATTCACAATAAAAACAGAGCTGATTGTTCCCGATTTATAGTTGTTGGTTGCAATTTGATTTGCAGTAATTGTTGTTTGTCCAATATTTAAAATTGTAATTTTGGTTCCAGATATAGTAGCAATTTGTGGGTTTGAGCTAGTATAAATAATTTCACCAGACCTATTTGAATTTGGTGGAGTAATATCAAAGGGAGAATCATTAACAAATTTTTCGGAAATATTAAATTCAGAGAGTAAAGTATTTCCCTGCCCTACATTTACTGTTATATTTGATAACGGTGCAGCATTAAACTCATTATTTCCTTGTTGACTTAATTGAACAATTATTTGACCGACCCCAGTTACTGAAACAATATTCGAATTAATTAATCCATTCCCACTTAAAATATTATATGATAGTGGCAGTGATGAACTCGACGAGGCATCAATTGTGAATGAAAGATTCTCAGAAAAACTTAAAAAATTTGGTGGTGCTGTATTTAATGAAATATTTTGATTTACTTTGACAACATCGACTACAAGCGTAACAGTAGCCGCCTTATAATTTTCACTTGAATTTTCACCTACAAAAAAGGTAATAGTCACTAGACCAGTTTGTTGAATACTAACTAGACTATAATTTCCAGGTGCTCCATTCAAACTGGCAGCTGACCCATTTACAAGAGACATACTAACTGGACTTCCTGATGTTGAGGAGGCAGTTAATGATATAGAATTAAAATCTTTTAGAGGTAGAGTTGTTGGAAGCTCTCCAATTGATATAGATTGATTTGCTTTGTTTATAGTTAAAGTTGTTGAAACAGATGAAGCAATAAAATTATTGTCAGCAGGTAAATTAGCAGTTATTGATACTGAGCCTGCCTTGTGTAAGGTGATAATTTTCCCCGTTACGGATGCTATTAATGGATTACTTGAGCTATAGATAAAGTTGGAGGTATTATTTGAATTTTTACTTGGTTCAATGATCTCAAAACTTTGATCACTAAAAGTTTTTGTGATTTGACTGAAGTTTCCAATTCCAGGATCTGCTTTATCTACTCTAAGTGTAATGGAAGCAATAGCAGCATTATAATTTGAGTCTGCTGCTTGAGTTACTGTCACTGTTGTAGTTCCCGCTCCAACAATAGTTGTTCTACTTCCTGTCACTGTTGCTATATTTGTATCTAGAATATTAAAGGTAAAGGCTCCTGTACTTGAAGAGGTAGCTGTTAGGTTAAAATCTAAATCTCCAAAAGTCTTCGTTACATTT
>CABXUL010000041.1 GCA_902515395.1 uncultured Bacteroidota bacterium
CTTAATCCTAGGCTTTTTTCTCACAAATATTGTGACTTTACTAAAATTGGGATCATTTAATAATAACTTTACCAGTTCTTGTCCTGTAGCTCCTGTTGCTCCTAAAACTATTGCCTTTAGCCTTTTCATAAAAACTGTATATTAAATAAAAACCCTCCACTTGGGAGGGTAAATAATTTATTAAAAATTGAACTTTAAAAGTCCATAACACGAATACTCATCAGAGTGTTTATAACTTTTCTCGAGCCAGAAACCTTTTTAGAAAACTCTGCAAATAAAGGGTCTGAAAACATGGATTTAGTTATGGAAAGAGCGGTTTTGATGTCAGGATATCCTTGCCAAACAAAATGAGTAAATTCAGAATTTTTTCCTACAATTGGAATTGCTATACCATATGAATTGCCCTCTATTCCTAATTTTTTTTCTAATTTCTTAGATAAAGATTGAAATTCCTTAAGATACAATGATGGATTTGAAACTTCCAATTGATATATCATAAAAACATTATCCTCAGCCCAATCTTCTCCATTATACCAGATTGGTGTATTTAATGATTGAGAAATATCTTCTGAAAATCCTTGAAGTTTACGTTCCCAAATTAATTGAGCTTCGCTTGATTGACCGTATGAGGTGAATGCATTTTCAAAAGCTGCTTCATTGGGAAAACAAAATTGAATGGAATGTGTGGCCTCATTAGTTCCGTTAGGACCGTAAGTAAATAAAGACTTTGTAGCTTCTAAACTTTTTCCCCAATCAGTATTCATAAGTTCATTCATAGCTGATACTACCATTTCTGGTTCATCAACTTTAATGTCAAAGAAAAGACAGTATTGGGCATTTATACTCAGAGTACAAAAAAATAGTAGTGATAAAATTAATTTTTTCATTTTAAATAGTTTAAGATTAATGATTGGCTAAAGTATGGAAATTTCCAATCTAATTATATAATTACTAAAATCAAAATTTGCCTTTAAAATTATAAGTAATTTAAAAATGGAATAATTATTTCTTTTATATAAGAAATTGAAGATTATAAAAGCTTATAATTTTTGAAACTATATATAATTAACTTTTAATCTATTTCCAAAGAGAAGCCCAATAATGGGAAATTGTTACTGAAGTAAAGACAGATAATTATTTGAAAATTAATTGTTGGAAAACAAATTAACTTGAAATATTATTTTATAGAGAATTGGATTTATTACAATAGTAATAAATTCAAACTAAATAAGTTTTATGCCTCTGTAGTAGAATCCTCAAATTCACTACATGTATATTTCTCGCTTACATCAACTTGATGAACTCCACATGTCATTGAAGTAAAAACAAGATTGTCGCAATTTACACAGCTATTACTTAGATTTAAAGATTTCATAATTTATATTTTAATACAAATCTAACATAAAAAAATTATAATCTGTTGATTTACAGTAATTTGTAATTAGAATTAATAAAAATAGTGAAAATATAATTGTAAATAATAAGTTATTGTAATGGCTCATTCCTAAAAATTGATCAAGACCGACATTTAAACAATTAGTATAAATATCTGATTGTTAGAACTTTTCATGCCTTAGTCCCCAGAAAATTAAACCTTTTCAGTATTATTTGGTCTATCAGATGTATTACTAGTTATTGTTAATCAGAGACTAGTTTGTTTTATAAAGCCCTCCTTTAAAGAGGGCTTTTTTAATAAAAAAAGCTGGATAATACAATTAACTAGCAATTCTAATCCATTTCATTTTAAAGCTAAATTCTTTATGTTTGATATTATTAAGACTAAACAATTTTATATGAAAAAGCTCATCCTTCTTTTATTGACAATCCCTATAGTCTCATTTGGCCAGCCAGAAATTGGTGCAAAGAAAGTTGATAGAAATGTAATTTATGGAATGTATTCTGGGTTAGCTTTATTAATGGATATACATTACCCTGAGAATCCTAACGGCATAGCACTTATTCACATTTCGGGAAGTGGATGGAATAGACCTTTGTCACTTAGTGCTAAACCTTTAAACCATCAAGGACACGTAAAATTAGAATGTGAGGGGTTACTCAAAAATGGCTTTACTATTTTTACAATCAATCACCGTGCAACTCCAAGGTTTAAATTTCCAGCTCCAATTAAAGATGCACAAAGAGCTGTAAAATTCATTAGGTATCATGCGGAAAAATATAATATTTATCCCGATAAGATTGGTGCTATTGGTGGTTCATCTGGAGGAAATATAGTTCTTATGTTAGGTGTGCTTGATGGAAAAGAAGATGAAAAAAATTCAGACTTTATCAATCGGGAAAGCTCTAAAGTTCAAGCCGTTATTGCAAGGGCACCAGTGACAACATTCATAAATAATGTTTCTAATGAACGCTCTATTTATCTTGGTGTAAGGGGAAATGAAATAATTAAAAAACAATCTCGTGAATATAAAATTGCATTTGAGGCATCGCCTATATCTCACATTTCAACAGATGATCCACCAGTATTACTTATGCACGGTGATAAAGATGTCACAGTTCCAATTTTTCATTCATTGATAATGTTAGATTCTCTAACAAAGTATGGAGTAGAGAGTAAGTTAATAGAAATAAAGAATGCCCAGCATGGACCTAGTTTTAAGGGCGCGATTAATTTACCTGACCTAGATAGTATTAGAATGAATTGGTTTAACAAACATCTTATAGAAAAATGATGTTTAAAATAACATTTGAGCTAATAAAAATTATTCATTTGGCCATCCCCAGTTAACTAGGTCATTACTCCAGGCAATTCCTATAGATGAATTTTTATCAAAGTCCCCCTCACTTTCTTTTTTTGGTCCAGAGCCATGGAAAAACATAATATATTTTTCAATTCCTTTAATATCTCTCAGGTCAACCACAGCTCCTGCTGTGATTCTTCCTTTTGCCCAATCCCATTGTTTTTGTCCAAGGGTAATAAGACCTCCAAAAGAGGACCAGTGTTTAAAATTGTCTGATCGCTTTATTCCTATACCATTTTGTGGTGAGTGAAACATGACATATTGATTATCATCCTTCAATACACATACATTTTCACCAGAGTTGACGTTGTCAAAAAATATCCAATTTTTAAAATCGTAAGTATATGACTTACTAACTCCATTTTGTTTGTATAAGCACCACCATTTCCCATTTATATCTTTATCCTCAATTAAGTATGGATCAATCATTCTACCCATTTTATCTATGGGAGTTTTTATACCTTTTACTTTTAAAATTTCTGGATATGTCCAATTATCAAGATCATTACTCTTCATGGTAAAAATTCGTGAATCCTCAGAGCCATATCTTACTTTATCCCCTGAAAAATATGCAGGTCGGGGATATGTTTGAAGACACAAAATCCATTTTCCATTAAATTTAATTATGTTTCCTGGGCTACAAAAGTTTAAATTTTGATCCTTTGGAGTCAAAATCCTAACATGACTCCAATTAATCAAATCCTCAGATTTAGACGATGCAGTAAACGAAAATATTTCTCCCTTAATTGTTTTAACAAGTGTAAAAAATAAATAGAACTGATTATTATGAAATAGAACTGCTGGATCTCGGTATGCTGTTTTATCATCTCCACGAAATAGAATTGGAGATTTAATAGCCTGGAGAATATTATTTTGTGCAGTTAAATGAGGCACTTGAACTAAAATATAAGTATATAAGAAAAAGTATCTAATAAGTTTTTTCACTGTTATTTTCTCAATATATTTTTATTGGTAAATTAATTTTTTACTCCCAATTGTCCGTTCGAAATGTTGAGGCAGGTAATCCTTCTTTATTAAATAGGTTTGGTTCAGAACCGTTTGTAAATCCAAACCTTACGGCAATGGGTTTAGGAACCATTTTATTAGAAACAATTATCGAATTTCCATCAATCTTTGCAGCAGCAGTTATAAACTTTTTATTTCGTCCAGAAATTTTAAAATGCGTTAAACTACCACCTTTTGACATTAATCCACTACCTGAATTGTCAAACTCTAATCTAATTTTACCCGCTTCAACTTTCATAGACCTATATAGCGGTCCTGAATAGACTATATCTTTATTCCCATAATCTTTTGCTAAAGCCCATAAAGACAAACGGCGACCTACTTCCTTTTTGTTTCTTGGGTGTATATCATACACATTTCCTATATCCGTAATGACAGCCATCCCAGTATTTGACAATGACATTGTTTTGAATTGTGCTTCTCTTAATTTTGCTGATTCAACACCATCAATGTCTCCATTATATTTAAATGGCGCTAACTGGACAAAATAAAAAGGAAAATCTCCTTGATTCCATTTTTCTCTCCAATCTATTATCATATTGGAGAAAAGTTTATAGTATCTATTGGCTCTAGACACATTGGCTTCACCTTGGTACCAAATAACACCCTTGATTGTGAAAGGAATTAACGGGGCCAACATCGCATTGAATAGATGCGATGGATAACTCTGATAAGGGGGTCTCCCTAAATTCAATCCTTTTTTTGGATCGATTCTTTTTACTCCGTTAATTGGGTATACACCCACTCCATCACCATCGTTAATTGTCCCTTTAACAGTATCATCAATAAATTTTAATTTAACAGTAAAGGGATCAGGTGAAAAAGCTTTTGATAAATAATTAAACGATAATTCATCAAGTTTAAAAGTGACATTATTTGTTGTTTTTTGCCAATTAAAAAAAGCATTTAACTTACCATTATCTATGGAAACAGTTAAGACACCAGGATATTCGTTGCTTTCCCCGCTCATTACGTCATATACTCCGATTATCTCCTCTAATTTGATACTTGCAGACTTTTTACTCTCGGATTCCTTAATTACCTTTTCAAAATAGGCTAAATCCTTATCATTGCTTTTAGACCTCGAAATCATTTTTTTCTTTAAAAAATCAATTTCGGGCATCTGTTCCATTTTTTCCATACTTGTCCAAGCCTCAGCTGGCGTTCCTCCCCAGCTTGATAGAATAAGACCTAAAGGCCTCTTAAGGGTTTGATGTATTTTCTTTCCAAAATGATACAATACAGCTGAAAAATTTTCTACATTTTCAGGAGTACAGATTACCCATTTTGCCTCAACATTTTTTTGAGGTTTATCAGCCGTAACTCTTGGCACATAAAATAATCGGATATTTTGAAAATTAGCCTTTATTATTTCTGCTTCTCCACTATCAGTTTTGTTCATACCCCATTGCATATTAGATTGGCCTGAGCCTAACCAATTCTCCCCTACCAATATATCAGAAATTATCTTTTTATTAGCTCCAGCTTTAATGGTCATCTCGTATGGACCATTAGCTTTTAGTATAGGGAGCTTTACTTGCCATTTACCATTTTTATCAGCAGTAGTATAGACCTCTTTGTCTTGAATGGAGACTGATACACTCTTATTAGAATCTGTCCAGCCCCAAATAACGCACTCAGCATCTTGCTGCAATACCATATGATCGGATATAATTGAAGGGAGTTCTAATTTTTGATATTCCTTTTTTGATTGACAACTAACAATTAAAAAAAGAATAACCAGCTTTAATACATTTTTAAACATAATTTTTAAATAGAGTTATGAAATATTTACAGGATTCAATTTAATTTTGGAATGTACCAAATATTTTTATTTAAGTCTATCCCGCCTCCTAATTCATCCTGAATTACTCTATCCGTAATGTAAACCCCTATATTGGCCATATTTGAAAAATTATCTACTCCATTTGGAAAATTCTGTCTCGTTCTATGAATATTATATTCCTCGGAAAAGGTTTTATCAAAAGCTTTTTCAACTCCATCTTTACCAATCATAAAACCAATTAGCCCTCCCCATGTGGCTGTTGGATTATCAGAATCCCAACCCATAAGAGATCCCAATTTTATAGTTTCTTTTAAATCTCCCTCACCGGCAAATAAACTAACTAAACTTGCGGCAAAATTTATTCCAGCTGCAAAACATCCATTACACCTCAAATTTCTTGAAGTTATATCATAGCCATCTTTTTCTTCTACTTGATATCTTACATAAATATTGTCTCTTATTGTTTCCCATGGGAGACCCTCATTATATTGTTTCTTTACAAAATCATACATTTTTGAGGCATATGAATCATTTCGTAGCTGATCTCTAGATTTTTCTGCAATGATTAAAAGATTTTCTTTATTGCTGAGATTTGGATCAGCAATTGCAGCTAAAGAATACATGGAAACATAAAATTTTGAAATCCATTCTGCATTAAACCTAGCTGTGGTCTGAATCGGAAGCTCAGCCATTTCAACAGCAAAGTCTGGTCTGCCAGGTGAATAAAATCCAAATACTTCAGTAGTTAATTGAGCGTCAATCATGTCAAAGTCTGGATTTTTTTCAGGATCGCTTGTTTCAGGGGGCACTATTCCGCTAATCATTAAATCTAAAGCTCTTTGATTTGAGACCCACAAATAGTTTTGTTCTTCATGTTTTATGTGTTTTAACCACCCATCGCGAATTTGCTGTCCGGTTAATTTTGATATTTGATTAGTATAAACCAGGTGTTGATACATATATTCAATGTCAGTATCATCGTCTGCTCCCCATTTTCCATCCTTACCTTCAAAAACAAAATCTATATATTGATCAACCTTATTACCTCGCAAATTGAGTTTGTCTTTTTTACCCCAATCCTCTCGAGTATAAAAATCTCCTGTCTTATATTCACCGATATTTCCAATTTTATCATTCTCGGTTACTAGGCCAGTCCAATTTGCAATGCATTGTGCGAGCCAAAACCCCTTAAGTTTATTAAAATATTCAGCTCTAGATATTATAATTTCGTCTCCTGAAGGTTTGTATTCTTGGTAGTTAAAATTTTCATCTTGAAGAACATCAAAAGTTGACTTTTTCTTTTCAGAGCATGATAACATTAAAATTATAAGTGATAATAAAGTAAATTTTTTCATATTAACTGTTTGGTTACAATACAAAAATAATAATATCGTTAACTTATCAAATTTATTCTAAGTACAGTTGTGAGTGTTTATTATAAAAAGATTGGTTAAAGCACTCAAAATGGGTCATTGAAAATCAAATAAATCCCATTCAGAAAAATTTCTGTTAGTACTTATTTTATTTACACTTTTAATAACCCATTGATCTTTAGGAGAGTTAAGATCATACTCTATAATATTGCCATTAGGATGATTAAAATAAGTGGATAATTTTTTTTCGTCACTATTTTTTCTAAGAATATCTTCCAAAATATTTTCCACTGAATTGGACCGGACAATCACCATCAAACCTAATTCCTCTTTTGAAAATGTTGCGAGATAAATACCTTCAGTAATTAAAAAAATCTTCCAGTTGCCTGAGGATTTCAAGACCTTTTTATTCACGGGGATATTTACTTTACCTTTTGTACACGCAAAATCCTGATATACGCCAGTATTGTTCCAATCTATAAAATTATCTCCTGGTCCAAACATATGAAATGCATGCTTCATCTCAGAGGCGTCATCATTTAAAAACAACATAATAGGTTTGGCTACAATTCGAGATCGTCTTCCCTGGTTTGCGCCTCCAGCGGAGAGTAAATATGACTTGTCACCGGAGAGAATTTCTGGACATGAATTGAATCCGTGACCCATTTTTACAAAATATGGTTTGGGTTTATCTAAAACCCATCGAATGACTTTGTCGGCCGGTTTATAAGACACAAACGTAGCCCAAAGAGCATGATGTTGTCCTCTGGACATATTCACAGATAATGATTCATCATATAAACTAGCCCAAACCTTGAGCATCACCGTGTGATAATCGGAATCAATATTTTTCTTAAAATCTTTACCAAACCTTCTTCGATTGGGTGGAAAATGTTTGAACTTATAGCTGCTTAAAGCATATTGCCAATTTAACCTGTCCAATAATTTGCCAGATAATGATCTAATATCTCCTGAAGCAAATTCATAGAGGTTCAGTAAAGCACAATAAGTGTAACCAAGGTATGGTGCTGAATTAAATTCATAGAATCCATAAGTATCTATTTCCTCCAAAAAAACCTTAAGTTTTTTCTCCACTCCATTAGTTTTATTATTATACTCAGGAGCATTATTACCATGATTTCTCAACCACTGATTTTTTAAATAGCGAGAGCCTTCAGTCATCAAAATATGATTTTCAGAATCCTCTAAAAACATATACCCAACATTTCTCCTAAATTTATCCCCCTCAATTGTAAGAATATTATTTAACAGGTGCTGCCTTGTTTTAGGGTATAATATATCTGGCTTTTCACCAAATAGGTAAAGTAATGCTGTAAATGCCATAGCAGTAAAATCATAGTCTCCGAGGGGGTAGAGCAACCAAGGAGATCCAGGGTGACCAACTGCTTTTTGACGCATTAAATATTTGTTCATCTCCTCTACTCTTTTCCCTTCCAAAAAACAACTAACAACAATTCGAGAATTTTTTAAATTAACCTTTTCATCCGGTTTCCAATCTTGAGGTGTTTTTGAAGTCCACCCATCAAGAATATTTTGTTTTAATTCTGAATTATCATTGAAAGATAATGTCCGCCGAGTTGGAATTTTAATCTCGCCCAATTCGATTGGCTTGTCCATTTTTCTACCAGCGCCAGCAAAAATATTAACTAATACATATAGCAGCAGAGGAATTGAAATAGAAACTATTAATAAATAGGCAAATAGTTTTTTTATTTTCATTTCATAAAGGCCATTAATTTAGCAGAAATTTTTTCTAAAAATATATAGATTAATGTTGAAGCAATAATCACTTTTGA
>CABXUL010000042.1 GCA_902515395.1 uncultured Bacteroidota bacterium
TCTTTGGTCTTTTTAGATTGGGTGGTCTCAGCGAATTTTTTCCTTCTTCTGCTCTACAGGGTATGCTTGCTGCCATTGGAGTTGGAATTTTAGCGAAGCAATTTCATGTGATGCTTGGCTTTACTCAGGTCAAAGGGAATACCCTAAAGCAGTTAGCACTGATTCCGGAGTCTATTAAAAATATATTTCTAAACCCTTCGTTTGAGTTTTTGTTAGCAAGCGCAATTGGTGTTGTAAGTCTCGTTTTTCTTTTTCTTTATTCTAGAATTAGAAACCCACTTTTTCATCTTATTCCTGCTCCAATGTGGGTTGTTATAGGCTCTATAACAGTAATATATTATTTTGATATCATTCAGAATAATTCTCAAGTGTTAAATCCTACCCTGATGATTACACTTCCTGATAACCTCATTGGCTCTTTTCCAAGTCCAAATTTTGGTAAAATGCTGACTTCAGAATTCATAGGTCACACAATGTCTATTACCTTAGTAGCCGTAATTGAATCTTTACTAAGTATTAAAGCAGTCGACAAATTAGACCCGTTAAAAAGGCGTTCTAATATTAACAAAGATCTACGTGCCCTTGGAATTGCAACAGGTGTGAGTGGGTTTTTTGGAGGACTAAATGTAGTCACGGTAATTGCAAGAAGCTCTGTTAATGTAAATAATGGCGCAAATAATCGGTCTGCTAATTTCTTCCATGCAGCATTTTTATTAGTGTTCATTCTAGTTTTTTCAAAGCAAATACAATTAATTCCTCTGCCAGCACTCGCCGCTATTTTAGTCTACACAGGATATAAATTGGCAGCTCCAGAAAACCTATTGAAAATATATAAGGTTGGTAAAGAACAGGCAATCATATTTATCACTACTCTGGTCGCTACATTAATTACAAGCTTGACTACTGGTATCCTTATAGGTATTATTGCAACACTGATAGTGCATATTTTTCTAAATAAGAGTAGTTTCCTTTTTACTCAAAATTGGCTAAAACCAAATGTGCTAATGTATCTCGAAGAAGGTTCTGGTAATTACTATGTAAGTGTTAAAAGCTTCTGTAGCTTCCTAAACTTTTTTAAACTTAAAGCAAAACTGGATGAAATCCCACCAACTGAACACGCGATTGTAGATTTTTCTTTATGCGAATTTGTAGATCATACTGTGATGGAAGGGATGAATGACTACAGTCAAGGGTTTTCGAGAAATGGGGGGGTTTTTGAAATCATTGGGCTCGATATTCATGAAGCGGGGACAGAACACCCCTTTGCAATAAGAAAAAGCTTACCTGAAAAATCATTTTTGAACTTTAATATTTCTCTAACTAATAGGCAAAAGTTACTTAATGAGCTTTCAAGTGTATTGAACTGGAATTATCTCCCTGATCCAGTTTCTAATTATGGAGATTTAGAGCATTTTATTTATTTCAGAAGAAAGTTAATAAACTATAGTTATAATTCTCTCGTAAGTAAAAATAAAAATTCATTGCTCTTTGATTTATCATATAGTGAAGGTGCCTTTATTGCAAAGGAGGATTTAAAATCAACATTTTTACAAATTAAGGCTCCTTATCAGATGCCCATTTTTATTCTCGACAAGGAGAATTTAATGTCTTCTCTTTACGGACTATCAGGACTTGAGGACATCGATTTCAAAAAGCATCCAGACTTCTCAAAACGATTCTTCTTAAGTGGAGAGGACAAAAAAGCGATTCGATCCTTTTTTACTAATGATTTAATTTTCTTTTTTGAAAGCCATCCTTTGTACTATATAGAATCAAAAGGAGACAGCATACTTATTAGAGGAAAAGAAAGGCTTGCTAGCATACAAGAAATTAAGCACCTCCTGGCTTTTGCTGGGGAATTCATTAAGTTACTTGATACCAAAAAAAGTTGAAAGTTCTCTTTTATTCCCTCCCTTACTATAAATTTGTAAAACTTTAAAAAAATAAAATGAAAACTGAAATTTTAAAAATTTTGCTATTAGGAGTAATTACAACTCTTACCGCACAAGAAAAAAAAGAAACTATTGGATCCGTAGAGCGAATTAACCCCGAAATGGACATCTACGTTCCCAAGGGGTCAGAGGTTGAAATTTTAGCACGCGGATTTGGCTGGTCTGAAGGGCCCGTTTGGGTTGATCAACTAAATGCAGTTCTGTTTTCTGATGTCCGAAATAATAAAGCATATCGCTGGGATGATAAAAATGGCTTGAGTGTATTCCTTGATCCTAGCGGCTTTACTGGAATAGTTCCCGCAAACAAGAAAGCAGGCTCAAACGGACTAACGTTAAACTCAAAAAATGAATTGGTACTCGCAATGCACGGAGACAGGAGAATCGCGAAGCTTAAGAGCTGGGATGAAAAAACTTTTGAAACCATAGTTAATCGATATGAAGGAAATTTATTTAGTAGCCCAAATGACTTGGTTTATGCTAAAAATGGTGATTTATACTTTACCGACCCACCATACGGATTAAAGGGTTTCAATAATGATGAGTTAAAAGAGTTACCCTACAATGGCGTTTATAAGCTTTCCAATTCTGGAATCCTGTCTCTTATAATAGATGACCTGAGCATCCCAAATGGTATTGCAATATCAAATGACCAGAAAACACTCTACGTAAACATTTCAGATCGAAAGGACATGAAAATAATGTCTTACGATATTACTTCTAAGGGTGTAACTAACGGTAGAGTTTTTTTTGATGGGAATGAGCTGGCTAAAAAAGATAATGGAAGTTTTGATGGATTAAAAATTCACCCCTCTGGAACAATCTTTACAACAGGTCCAGGGGGAGTCCTTGTTATTAAGCCTGATGGAACTCACTTAGGAACTATTAGAACCGAAAAAAGCTCTGCTAATTGTGCTTTCGACTCAAGCTTTAAATATTTATACATGACTTCACACATGTATTTAACAAGAATTAAGCTTTAGTTTATGGTGTTACACCCCATAGAATGTGGAAACTTCAAACTCGATGGAGGGGCTATGTTTGGTGTGGTTCCAAAAGTAATTTGGCAAAAAACTAATCCAGCTGATAAAAATAATCTTGTAAAAGTATCTAGCCGTTCTCTTTTAATTGAAAATGGCAACAGGTTAATATTAATAGATACGGGAATGGGAAATAAACAAAGTGAAAAGTTTTTTGATTACTACAATCGATGGGGAGACTTCAGTTTAGAAAAATCATTAAAAGAAAAAGGGTTTCACCCAGACGAAATAACAGATGTCTTTTTAACACACCTGCACTTTGACCACTGTGGGGGAGCAGTTTTAAAAACCCGAGAAGGAAGCCTTGTCCCTACATTTAAAAATGCTGCCTACTGGTCCCACCAAAAACATTGGAAATGGGCAACCAATCCTAATCCCAGGGAAAAAGCCTCGTTTTTGTCTGAAAACATTTTACCAATAAAAGAAAATGGTCAGCTCAATTTATTAAAAGGTGACGACTTTATTTTGGAAAACACCCCTCTGGGTTTTGATATAGTCATAGTCAATGGCCATACTGAAAAACAAATGTTGCCAATGATTCGTCATAAGAAAAAAATAATTGTTTTTACTGGTGACTTGATTCCAACTGTTGGACATCTACCCCTAGCATATGTTATGGGCTATGATACTAGGCCCTTAATCTCTTTAGAAGAAAAAAATCGTTTCTTAAAGTTGGCATATGAAAAACAATTCTTACTTTTTATGGAGCATGATCCTTTTCATGAGCTTATCGACCTTCGCCAAACAGAAAAGGGTATTAGAATGAATGAAAACCATACCTTGAAAAGTTTTTTCGAATGAAAAAAATATACCCCCTGGTTTTAATAACGTTTATGTCCTCATGTGGCGCATTGAAGTTTAATGCCGATCCTTTGAGCAGTCCAATTTATTTTGAAAATAAGAAAGCTCAATTATCTGATCTAGAAAAAAAACAGTGGCATTTACTAGATTTAATAAAAGACAGTGTTCCAGGAATGAGTGTTGAAAGGGCTTACGAAGAACTTATTAAAGGTAAAAAAGGAGCCTCTGTGATAGTGGCTGTGATTGATTCTGGTGTTGATGTCAACCACCCTGAGCTAAAAAATAATATATGGGTTAATGAAGACGAGATACCTAACAATGGTATAGATGACGACGAAAACGGTTTTATTGATGATATTAATGGCTGGAATTTCCTAGGTAATTGTGAGCAAGAAAATATGGAGTATGTCCGGCTTCAAAAGAAAGAAGATCCTTTATCTGATAAATACAAAAAATTTGAAGAACAAAGACGAAAAAATATTCAGGAAAAAATTGAAGAGTTATCTAGAATTAATGAATTCATGAGCAAAGCGATTTACTCAGACAGCATAATCAAGAATACGCTAGGTAAAGAAAACTACAGTCTTACAGATGTAGAAAATTTTTCTCCTAAAAGTTTTAAATTAATTGACGCTTTATTGTTTCAGCGTTCATTTCAAGACAGGGGTTTGTCTATTTTAAAACTTGAAAATTATAAAAAGACCGCGCTTATCTCAATAGATAAGCATTATAGTCTTGATTTTAATCCAAGAAACATTATTGGAGATAATCCGGATGACCTAAATGATCTAGGGTATGGAGACAATAATGTAATTGGTCCTTTTTTAAGTGGTGCTGACCATGGGACTCACGTTTCGGGAATTATTGCTTCAAATCGAAATGATAATAGTGGATCAAAAGGAATCTATAATAATCTTAAAATTATGGTTTTAAGAGCTGTACCCGATGGAGATGAATATGATAAGGATGTTGCTCTAGCTATACGATATGCCGTTGATAATGGTGCGTGTGTAATAAATACAAGTTTTGGTAAAGGTTATTCACCACACAAGGACTGGGTGTGGGATGCTTTACGTCACGCTGAAAAAAATGACGTTTTAATTGTCAATGCTGCAGGCAATAGTGGCGCCAATATTGACCCCGGAATGAAAAAAACATTTATTACTGACGAAGACAGCGGGGAGGAAATAGTTTCTAATTTTTTAACAGTTGGTTCTTCTTCTTCTGAATATAATCAAGAGCAAATATCTGTTTTCTCTAATTATGGAAAGGTCAATGTAGACTTATTTGCGCCTGGGGATAAAATATGGTCTACAATACCTGATAAAAATTTTGATTATCATAGCGGAACTTCAATGGCTGCTCCTAATGCATCTGGTGTAGCAGCCGTTATAAGGTCTTATTTTCCAAAACTTTCAGCTGCTGAAGTAAAAAGAGTTTTGATGAATTCTGGTATGCCATTATTTGATAGAATTAAACTACCAGGAACAGAGAAGTTCTCAAAACCTGAAATCGTCTCCAGATCAGGAAAGTTAATTAATTTGTATAATGCCCTTATCTATGCATCTAATAGAAATAAAAATGATCTCTAAATTCAGCCAAGCGTTTATTTTGATGGTGTCAGCATATTGCTTTTCACAGAATTACTGGCAACAAGCCGTTGATTACAAAATGGTTGTAGATATGAATGTAGATAATTTTACATACGTCGGCGAACAACAGTTGATATACACAAATAACTCACCTGATGTACTCAATAAGGTTTTTTATCATTTATATTTCAATGCTTTCAAGCCAGGGAGTGAAATGGCTGCTAGAATTAAAAATGGAAATGATAAAAATACGCGTTTTGATATAGACATTGACACTATTGATTACAAGCAGCAAGGGTATTTGAAAGTATATGATCTAATGCAAAATGAAAAAAATGTTAAATCCAAACTCTCAGGAACAATTCTTGAGGTAACTCTTAAAGAGCCAATAAAACCCGGGGGCACTACTACTCTTTCCCTTAAATTTGAGGGAAAAGTTCCAGATCTTATAAGACGAGCAGGTAAAAATTCATCTGAAGGTGTTGCTCTTTCAATGGCACAATGGTATCCTAAAATGGCAGAGTATGACTATGATGGTTGGAATGCTGAGCCATACTTAGGCAGAGAGTTCCATGGTGTTTGGGGAAACTTTGATGTTAAAATTACCTTAAATAAAAAATATGTTGTCGCTGCAAGTGGATATTTACAAAACGCAAACGAAATAGGGCACGGATACTCAGAAAAAAGAGGTAAGCCAAAAAAGAAAAAACTTTCCTGGCATTTTTATGCACCTAATGTTCACGATTTTACTTGGTCAGCTGATCCTAAATATATTCATGATACTTTCCTTGGACCAAATAATGTTGATATTCATTTTTTCTTCGTTGATAACCCTGAATATAATTATAAATGGAAAAAATTACAGTCCAAAACTGCAGAGTTAATGGAGTTTTACAATGAGGCCATTGGAGAATATCCGTATAAACAATATACTGTTGCTCAGGGAGGAGACGGGGGAATGGAATATGCAATGATGACTTTAATAACTGGACAAAGAAGTTACGAAAGCCTGGTGGGTGTCACGGCCCATGAATTGGCACATTCATGGTTTCAACATGTTCTGGCAACAAATGAAATGAAACACGAGTGGATGGATGAAGGATTTACAACATACATATCTACTTTAGCGGTAAACAAAATTTTAAATAAGAAAGTAGAGTTTCCCTTTGTTTCATCATATGGAAATTACTTTTTTCTTGTACAATCAGGCAGAGAACAACCCCAACAAACAAATGCTAATAGGTATAATTATAATATGGCTTATGAGATTTCTGCTTACAGCAAAGGAGCTATTTTTCTTGCTCAACTAGGATACATTATTGGGGAAGAAAAACTCAAAAAAACATTAAAAGAATACTTTAAAGAATTTAAATTCAAACACCCGGTCCCTAATGATTTTAGAAGAGTTGCTGAGCGAGTTTCAGGTATTCAATTAAAATGGTATTTAACAGATTGGACTCAAACAACAAACTCGATTGATTACGCTATTAAATCAATTGAAGAAAAAAAACAAAAAACCATAATTACCCTTAAGAGGATTGGCTCTATGCCAATGCCATTGGATGTCTTGGTGCGGTTTAAAGATGATAGCTCCTCTATGTATTACATACCTATTCCACTAATGCGTGGTGAAAAAGAAAATCCATATCCCTTTGACTGGGTTGTTCTTGAAGATTGGGCGTGGGCCTATCCCGAGTATCAAATTATTATAGACAAGAATAAAAAAGACATAAAAGAAGTGATAATTGATCCTAGCTTTTATATGGCTGATGTTAATAGAGAAAATAATTATCTAAATAATTAGAATTGTCAGAATTTCCTGAAATAAGAAAACTTAAAAATAAAGCTCTCATTGATCGGGTTTTTAAAAAAGGTGAGCAAATTCAATCTGGATCCCTTGCAATGCACTACTTAAAAGGCGAAGAAAATGATGGTAGTATTTATATAAACGTGGCTGTTTCAAAAAAGGAAGTTTCATTGGCTGTTAAAAGAAATGATATAAAAAGAAAAATACGCGCGTCTATTATCCTTAATCGGTTGCCAATCAAAAAAAAACTAATTTCTGGTTACTACATGATTTTATACAAGGAAAAGAGCCTAACTTCTTCATCAATATCAATAAACCTTGAGCGGCTAATTAAAAGGTTCGTATTAAATAATTAAACTGCTATAATTAAGCAATTTCTCTTATTTACTATTGACAGGGTATTTTGTCTATCCTGTTTTTATGCCTTCCTCCTTCAAAAGGGGTTGAAATAAAGATATCTACCATTCCTATAGCATCTTTTGGGCTTACAAATCTGGCTGGAACACTCATAATATTAGCATCATTATGACTTCTGGATAACTTTGTAATTTCTTCTGTCCAACAAAGAGCTGCTCTAATTTTTGGGTATTTATTAGCTGTCATAGCGGCTCCATTTCCACTTCCACAAATTACTATTCCTAAATCTGCTTTTCCTTTTTTTATATCATTTGCCACCGGATGAATAAAATCTGGATAATCCACGCTTTGATTTAAATCAGTGCCGTGATTTTTCACTTCATGACCATTTTTTTCCAAATAAAATTTAATAGTCTCCTTTAGTTTTGTACCTGCGTGATCGTTCCCTATAGATATTTTCATTTTTTTTAAATTTAAATACTTTATGTTTAATTGTTACTCAGTAGTTTAATTAATTGTTAATAAGATTTATTAATTGATTTTGCAAAAACTAAG
>CABXUL010000043.1 GCA_902515395.1 uncultured Bacteroidota bacterium
AAAAACAAATTCGAAATCATTTTGAAGAAGAATTTCTTCATATGTTACGTCAAATAGTGAAGTATCAAAATTAACCATTGAAAGTTTGAATGCATTTATGGTAACTTGTTCAGAATTGGATTTTAGAGCAATTTCACGAACCACAATTGATATCTCATCTTTTTCAAGACTAGCAATCTTAGAAATTTTAAAACCGTTGTTGTATAAAAGTGTAATGTTAAGCAACTTTTGGAGACAAGCTAGACTATACCTTCTAATATTGGTATCTGTCCTGGTGGGACTTAGAAGTCTATGCCTTTTTTCCCAAATGCGAATTGTGTGTGCTTTAATCCCAGATATATTTTCGAGATCTTTAATTGAAAAAGAGCTTTTAACTTTATTCATATTGTTTAACTTTTAAAGCAAAAACATTAAACAAACTTAATAATAATTTGTTTTAAAAACAAAAAGTTAAATCAATGGTGAAAGTGGTGCGCACGAGAAGAGTCGAACTTCCACGGGATTTAACTCCCACCAGGCCCTCAACCTGGCACGTCTACCAATTCCGCCACGTGCGCCGGAGTGACCTGGCTGGGGCTCGAACCCAGGACCCTCTCCTTAAAAGGGAGATGCTCTACCAGCTGAGCTACCAAGTCTTTAGAGCCTGCAAATATAGTATCAATTATTTATATTTCAAGTTCAATTGTTATAAATTTACAACTGTATAAGTTTCTGTCAAAAATGATTAAATCCTTAATATTAATGGGCTATATGGGTTGTGGGAAGTCAGCTCTGGGACCACTTATTTCTAGTCAAACTTCATTACCTTTTATTGATCTTGACAAATATATTGAGAAAAGAGAAAAATCTAGTATTTCCGATATTTTTAATAATTACGGGGAAATCTATTTTCGTAAAAAAGAACGTTTCTATTTAGAACAGGTATTTCTTAAACAATCTCCTTTTGTAATTTCTTTAGGAGGAGGAACCCCTTGTTATTTTGATAATATTGATTATTTAAACCTTAAGGACGATGCAGTATCAATTTTCCTTAAAACATCCCCAAAAGAATTAGCTTTAAGGCTATATAAAGATAAAGACCATCGACCTATGATTTCTCACCTACAATCAAAACAGGAATTAGAGGAATATGTTGCTAAGCATGTTTTTGAACGCTTACCATTTTATAAAAAAGCAAAAAAAACCATTGATACTGATAATAAAAGTATCAAAACAATAGTTGAGGAAATTCATTTAATATTAACTTAAATATACACCCTCTTGATTTCCAAAACGTACGTCAATATTTTCTTTTATTGATGTGGATAAAGAAATACCTTTAAAGTCACCTTTAATTGGAAAATTTTTATGATTTCTATTAACTAGAACGGCAGTTTGAATTTTTTTTACTTTAAAATAAAGGAATTTTTTGACGGCATAAATTAATGTGCTTCCCGTATTTAAAACATCGTCGATTACAATTACAGATTTTTTCTCGTAAATAAAAGATGAATTAGACATAATCACATCTTTTGTTGGATCTTTTTTATCAACTTTTAAAGAAATTAGAATAATATTAAGGTCACTAATTATTTCCAATTCTTTTTTTATACGTTTTGCAAGAATGAGTCCATTTTCCTTTACGCCAGCTAAGACTAAATCTTTTTCTTTAAAATTATTTTCATAAATCTGATAAGAAATCCTTTTAATAGTATTATGAATATTTTTAGTATTCATTATTTTATTTTTTTTTGCTTCCATTTTGATTCTATAATCGATTGTAAATTTAATAGATAGAACAATTACTTAGTTTTTTGATTTTCGTGATACTCATCAATTTCCCTTCTATCCTTTTTTGTTGGTCTACCACTTCCCTCGTCTCTTTTTGGTGTTTTAGAAAGAGATTGAAAACTTGCGTTTTTAAAAGCCTCCTTGGAAGTGAGATCTTCGCGGTAAAGGTTGACTAATTTAGCGCTAATACGACTTTTAGGAAAATCCAACACCATTAACTCTCTCCATACTTGATTTTTTCTTACTTTAATTTTATCCCTTACAAAAACTTCACGGGAAGGTTTAATAACTTGATCATCAATTCTAACATGACCTTGCCTGCAAGCATTAGTCGCCTGGCTTCTCGATTTATAGTAACGAAGATACCATATATATGTATCGACTCTCATTCTTTAAAACTTGATTTTGTTGTCCTTACAAAAATACAGGAAAATTGTATCTTGCGAATCAATTTTATTTAAGATGCATAAGTTTCTTCTCTTAAACCTATACCTTTTGTTGCTTGTTTTTATAAATTGTGAAGACGACGAAGGTCCTTTACCACCAAGAGATGTAAAAATTCAAACCATAGAAGATGATGCAGCTCTTGTTAACTATCTTCAAACACACTTCTACAATTACGATGATTTTGCCTACGATCCAAATAACTATGAGTTAGAAATCGTATTAGACAGTATTACCGAAGAAAATAGTGATAAAATTCCTCTTTGGGATCAAGTTTCATTTAAATTAGTGGATACAGAAGATAGTGATGATAATATTGTGCAGCATAAATTATATTACTTAGAAGTTAAAAAAGGATCAGGCGCTAGCCCTTCTTCAGTAGATTCAACATTTGTATCATACAAAGGATCACTTCTTAATGGTGATATTTTTGATGATAGAGATTATCCAATTTGGTTTGATTTAGTAAATGTGGTAAGAGGTTTTAGAGAATCTTTACCGGAGTTAAGTGAGGGGGATTTTACAATTAATGAAGATGGCACCGTTAAATTTGATAATTACGGTAAAGGATTAATTTTCATGCCCTCTACTTTGGGTTATTATTCTTCAATTAGTTCCAGTATTCCTGCCTATTCTCCATTAATTTTTTCTGTTAACTTACACAGAGTTAACCAATCTGATCATGACAGAGATGGCATTCTCTCAATTAATGAAGACATTAATGGTGATGGCAACCCTCTAAACGACGATACTGATGGAGATGGTTTACCCAATATGAATGACTTTGACGACGATGGAGACGGAGTCCCTACTTTTGATGAACTCGATAGGAATGTGGATGGTATTCCCGATGATACAGATAATAACGGTACGCCGGATTATTTAGACGCGGAAATTTCTTAGTTCAGTTTTAAAGACATTCCTAGTACAACTTGATTGGGTCGCAAGTCAGTATTTTTCATATTTTCTTGGTCAGTTACAATAGATGAATTCCCTTTTTCATATCGGAAATCAAAACTTAAATTTCCCAGATTTAATCGTAGTCCTAAATGATGTCCAAAATTAAATTTATTTCTTATTCTATCAAATGAATGTGCATTTGTTTTATTAGAAACGTAATAAAAGATAGAGGGTCCAGCAAAAATACTTATTGGTCCTAGAACCTTATACCCCAATGAAATTGGCAGTTCTATTCTAGAACTAGTAAAATCTAATTCTTCAAATGATCTTTTAACATTTGTGTATTGTAGTTCAGGTCTTAAATATAAAATAAGCAGATCAGCCTGAGCATATACACCCAGGTTAAAACCTGATTCACTTTTCAAGGAGCCATCCATATAAACATCATTATTGAGTTTAGATATTTTTCCTGCTGAATCAAAGTTTAGTCCTCCTTTAACTCCATATTCAAATTGAGAAAAAGCAAAATGAGATAACAAAATACAGATTTTACATAACACAGAAAATCTCATAAATTTTAGTTTAAATAAATTGATTTACTTAAATGTATAAATTATTTTCTAGCCAGAACTCTCTTAGATGCTGAGATAATGGCATTTTTATTCAGGCCGTATTTCTCCATTAACTGAATTGGAGTCCCAGATTCACCAAAGGTATCTTGTGTAGCAACATATTCCTGAGGAGTGGGGTGGTTTTTCGAAAGTGTACCTGAAATACTCTCACCAAGGCCGCCCATATAATTATGCTCCTCTGCTGTGACAATCGCACCAGTCTTCAGAACTGATTCTAAAATTAATACCTCATCCAAAGGTTTAATGGTATGAATATTAATTACTTCTGCAGTAATACCCTCTGATTCCAATTCCTCAGCGGCTAAAAGTGCTTCCCAAACTAAATGACCTGTAGCAGCAATAGTGACATCTTCTCCTGGATTTAGAACGATTCCTTTCCCAATTTTAAAAGCTAATTCATCAGTAGTAAAGTTTGCGACTTTGGGTCTTCCAAAACGAAGGTAAACTGGACCTTCATGCTCAGCAATTGCAATAGTTGCTGCTTTTGTCTGGTTAAAATCGCAAGGGTTGATTACCGTCATTCCAGGTAGCATTTTCATTAAGCCTATATCCTCTAGGATTTGGTGGGTCGCCCCGTCTTCGCCTAATGTTACCCCAGCATGTGAGGCACATATTTTTACGTTTTTCCCAGAATAGGCAATTGATTGTCTGATTTGATCATATACCCTTCCAGTAGAAAAATTTGCAAAAGTACCAGTAAATGGGATCTTACCACCAATCGTTAGCCCGGCCGCGATCCCCATCATATTTGCTTCAGCAATTCCAACTTGGATAAATCGATTTGGATTTTCATCAATAAATTCTTGCATTTTAAGAGATCCAACAAGATCAGCACAGAGTGCTATTACGTCAGGGTTAGTTCTCCCCAGTTCTGCCAGACCAACTCCGAAACCAGAACGAGTGTCAACAGCCCCAATGTCAGTATATTTTTTCATAATATAATTACATTCAAATTAATAATCACCAAGTGTTTCAGGGTTTTGATCTAATGCTTTAGCTAGCAGCTCGTCATTTGGTGCCTTCCCATGCCATGCATGGGTATGCATCATATAGTCAACACCATTTCCCATTTCAGTTTGCATTATTATAACAATCGGTCTGCCATTGCCTGTCTTTTTCTTTGCCAACTGAAGGGTTTTGATTACTTCCTTTAGATTATTTCCTTCATTAAGTTGAATAACCTCCCAACCAAATGCCTTAAATTTTATGGCAATATTGCCCATTGGCATAACATCATCGGTCTTACCGTCGATCTGTTTACCGTTTAAGTCAATGGTTGCAATAAGATTATCTACTTTTTTTCCAGAGGCAAACATAATGGCCTCCCAATTTTGACCTTCTTGTAATTCACCGTCTCCTATTAAAGCGAATACAGTGTTATTATCTTCATTTAATTTTTTTGATAAAGCGGCGCCAATAGCTACAGATAAACCTTGACCCAATGATCCAGAGGCTATTCTCACTCCAGGAAGTCCTTCGTGGGTGGTTGGATGCCCTTGAAGTCTAGAATCGATATGTCTGAATGTACTGAGCTCCTCTATTGGGAAATATCCTTTTCTTGCTAATACACTATATAAAACAGGGGAAATGTGACCATTTGAAAGGAAAAAAAGATCTTCATCTTTTCCATTCATGTCAAAATTTGTAGCTAATTCCATTACCTCAAAATAGAGGCCAACCATGAATTCAGTACAACCAAGTGACCCCCCAGGGTGTCCTGAGTTGACTTTATGAACCATACGAAGTATGTCTCTCCTTACCTGAAAAACTAAATCATTTAAACTTTTATAATCCGGCATTTAATAATATTTTCAGGGCAAAAGTAAGGTTTCAAATATAAGTGGCAAAGAGCCATTAATCATTTTGTTTAAAATACTTAATTTTAAATGTTTTAACCTAAACTTTTAGGTATCCGAATGGGGACTGACTTATATTTGTTCCTTAATAAAAGAGATGAATTTTAATCTTATCCAGACCGATTCCTTTTCCTCAGCTCGAGCTGGAAGTTTTACTACTGATCATGGGACAATCGAAACACCAATTTTTATGCCAGTTGGCACTGCTGCTAGCGTAAAAGGAGTTCACCTACGAGAATTAAAGGAAGATATTAAGCCAGATATCATTTTAGGAAACTCCTACCACCTATATATGCGTCCTGGATCAGAGATTATAAACCAAGCAGGTGGATTACATCGTTTTATGAATTGGTCTTACCCTATTTTAACAGATTCAGGTGGTTATCAAGTCTACTCCCTTTCCCAACATCGAAAAATTACAGAGGAAGGCGTAACATTTAAATCCCATATTGATGGATCTAAACACTTTTTCTCTCCTGAAAAGGCTATAGATGTTCAACGTAAAATAGGGGCAGATATAATTATGGCCTTTGATGAGTGCACTCCGTATCCCTGTAATTATGATTATGCTAGAGACTCAATGGATATGACCCATCGTTGGCTCGACCGATGCTTGCACCATCACCTTAAAGTTCCATTTGATTATGATTATAAACAATTTCTTTTTCCTATAGTTCAAGGAAGTATTTATAAAGATTTAAGAAAGTATTCAGCAGACTATATAGCCTCCAAAGATGCACCTGGGAATGCAATAGGTGGGTTATCCGTTGGAGAGCCTTCGGATGAAATGTATGCTATGACTGAAGTTGTTTGTGAAAGATTACCTATTGATAAACCTAGATATCTTATGGGTGTTGGTACTCCAATTAATATTTTAGAGAATATTGCTCTAGGCATTGATATGTTTGATTGTGTTATGCCTACTAGAAATGGCAGAAACGGTATGTTATTTACTGCCAATGGGGCTATTAATATAAAAAATAAAAAATGGGAAAAAGATTTTTCTCCAATTGACGAGGGATCCTACTGCTTTGTTGATCAAGATTATTCTAAAGCCTATTTAAGACATCTATTTTCGGTTAACGAGATATTGGGAAAGCAAATCGCTTCACTACATAACTTAAGTTTTTATCTCTGGTTGGTTAGAGAGGCTAGAAAGCATATATTAGATGGGGATTTTTTAGCTTGGAAAAATAAAATGTGTTATCAAATGAATAATCGGTTATAAGATGAAAATCATAGATCGTTATATTATTGTAAAATATCTTTCCACTTTTTTAGTCATGTTGGTCTTGTTTATTCCCATTGGAATTATGGTAGATATGGCTGAGAAGATCGATAAATTTAAAGAGAATGAAGTCCCAATTAGTGCAATTTTTGACTACTATTATGATTTTACTTGGTACTTTGCAAACCTATTATTTCCTATTTTTTTATTTTTAGCTGTTATTTGGTTTACTTCAAAACTTGCAAATAACACTGAAGTTATAGCATTGTTGAGCTCAGGAATTTCTTTTAATCGTTTTATGAGGCCTTTTATGATTTCAGCTTCAATTGTGGGTATATTTACTTTTTTTACAGGCATGTTTATAGTACCTAAATCTAATCAAAGGTTTAATGAGTTCAGATTTAAATATATTCACAAAAAAAGCCAGCGCCAGACTAGGAATCTTTATAAGCAAATTAATTCCAATGAGTTTATTTTTGTAAGTAGTTATGATCCGATTAGAAAAAGTGCTAATAATTTCACATTAGAACATTTCGATGATAACTTATTAAAACATAAAATTAATGCAAATAGTATTCGTTGGATAGAAAAGGATAGTATTTTTAGAATGGCAAATTATGCCAAACGTACTATTAATGGTGATAACGAGATTATCCATAAGAATAATAGAAAGGATACAATTTTTGATTTTAAAATTGATGATTTGGCTCCTGTTTCTTACAAAGCAGAAACATTGACTTTTGCTCCACTAAATCGATTTATAGATAAAGAAAAAAAAGGGGGCTCAATTTTAATTAATAGTCACCTTTTGGTTAGGCATAAAAGATGGAGCCTTCCCATATCTGCATTTGTTTTAACATTAATAGCAGTTTCAGTTTCTTCATTTAAAAGAAGGGGTGGTATGGGTCTTAACCTTGCTTTTGGGATTACATTAGGTTTTACATTTATTTTTTTTGATAAAATCTTTTCAGTTTTAGTAAATAAATCTAATTTTTCACCATTTTTAGGAGCATGGCTTCCAA
>CABXUL010000044.1 GCA_902515395.1 uncultured Bacteroidota bacterium
GCTATTATAAAAATAGTGTTGGATTGGATCGTGATATTGTTGAAAAGTGTTATGAAATGGCACTTCGAGCAAAAAAACTGAAAATACCCATCACCACATTTATGATTGCCTCTGATCCCTATCTAAAACAATTTGTTCAGGAATTTACCAAAGCCAACCAAGGAAAAGCTTTTTTCACTGGATTAAATAATTTGGGTGAGATGATTTTTGAAGATTATGAAAAAAACAGAAAAAAAAGATTTGGATAGAAATGGAGCAACCTAAAATTAATACCATTAAGGAGTTAAAAAAAACAGACTATCAACCCAAAACGATTCAACGGGAACTTGCTGATAACTTAAGAGCAAAAATCATCAACGGCGATACTACTTTTGATGGTCTAATTGGTTACGATAATACAGTAATACCAGATTTTGAAAGAGCAATTCTCTCTGGTCACAATATTAATTTATTAGGATTGAGAGGACAAGCCAAAACTAGATTAGCTCGAAAAATGACTAGTTTACTAGATGAGTGGATTCCTGTTGTCTCGGGCTCTGAAATTAATGAGGACCCACTCAAGCCGATTTCTAAATTTACAAAGGAATTGATTGCTGAAAAAGGCGGTAATACTCCTATTACCTGGATGCACAGAAATGAACGTTTTTTTGAAAAGTTATCAACCCCAGATGTAACAGTTGCTGATTTAATTGGAGACGTTGATCCCATAAAAGCAGCCACGCTAAAACTTACTTACGCAGATGAGAAAGTATTGCACTTTGGAATGATTCCCAGGGCGCACCGCTGTATATTTGTTTTAAATGAATTGCCCGATCTTCAAGCGCGAATTCAAGTTGCACTTTTCTCAATTTTACAGGAGAAAGAAATTCAAGTAAGAGGGTTTAAATTAAGGTTGCCTTTGGAAATTCAATTTATATTCACAGCCAATCCAGAGGATTACACAAATAGGGGAAGTATTGTCACCCCACTTAAAGATAGGATTGGATCACAAATATTAACGCACTATCCACATAGCTTATCAATTGCTAAAAAGATAACTGAGCAAGAATCACAAATCAGTAAAGAAAAAGCTGCAAACATTCACTTACCTGAAATAGCTAAAGATCTCTTAGAGCAGGTTGGTTTTGAGGCAAGAAAGAGCGAATATGTGGATGCTAAAAGTGGTGTTAGCGCTCGCATGAGCATTACAGCTTTCGAAAATTTATACAGTACTGCAGAAAGACGTATGCTAATAACCCAAGATGAAAAAACATCTATCAGAATGACAGACTTTCTAGGTATAATTCCAGCTATAAATGGAAAAATTGAATTAGTTTACGAGGGAGAACAAGAAGGAGCCAATGAAGTTTCCTTTCACTTAATTTCCATGTCTATTAAGACCCTATTTCCAAAGTATTTTCCTAAAATTGAAAAATTAGAAAAACCCAATGAAGCCGGGCCATACGATGAAGTACTAGAATGGTTTTTTAAGGATAATGAGCTTTTTTTTGAGGATGATCTGAATGAAAAAGAATATTATAAAACGTTGGAAAATCTGCCTGGGTTGAGTAAAATTGTGAAAAAATACCTCCCCGATTTAGACAAAAAAGATCATTACTTCATGATGGAGTTTATACTTTGGGGCTTGGAATCCCATCAGAAACTTAATAAATTAAGAAGGCTAGATGGTATATATTTTAAAGACTCACTAGGAAGTTTTATAAATAGACTATGAAATTATTACAGAGTCAAATGAGGTTAATAACATTTATATCAAATACCCTCACTAATTAAAATACATTTTGTTTTACAGATTACCTTTTCTGTCGCCCTAAAATGATTAATAACAGTTTAAATTCTTGATTTTATGACTGCTAGTATGCCAAGAATCAGGCAAATAAAAACAGATGCTAAAACTAAATTACCTACGCCCATTTTTTTTCTCAATATACTATTTATTTAAAACTTTAATTGAATCTATTCCGGAAATTGTAACTATTTCAGATGGAATTTTTAACTGTTGATTAATATCCCAATTTGCTCTCAAGTCAATTGTATCAGTTGAATAATAAACCATTTCAGGCTGAATCTTTTTTAAGTAATTACCGGTATCCCATTTTTTATTCCCGTTCTTATCTCTTATGAAACGAAACAAGTACTTCCCAGGTAGCAAGTATTTGAATTCATAATAATCTAGATCATTTATTTTGTCATATCGCCTTACTATCTTACTATTAAGATCAACCAATTCTAAAATAAATGGGGATTTGTCTTCCCTTAAAATTTGCAAGAAAATATTACCATAATCGGAAATAGGTCGGGTTTTGACAGAATATTTAAGCCTATCATTTGCACGCCCCCAAAAATCTATCAAAGCCTCTGGATAAAATTCAATTTTATAGTTATCGTTTGGTAAAGGATCAAATGTTAATGCTAGCTGGTCATAATTTTTATCTAAATATGCTCTAAATGGGACTTCTAAAGAATCCAATCCAATAATCTTTATCAAATCCATATTAATTTTGACTAGGGGTAAAGAGGATTGAATTTTAAAACTATCTATTAATTCTATTGAGTTTTTGGTTATTGCACTAATTACCAGAGAGTCAGGTTCTATATCCTTTAACTGAATAGTATAAGTTTTAGTTGTATCCTTTTCTTTAATACCAAATTTGAGAGAATCAATCTCCGAACCTCTAAACCAAAAATTCAAAGTGTCTGTTTTCCTGTTTTTATTTATTAAGAATCTGAAATTACTTGGGACTATACTTTGTACTTCAATTGCTGAAGGGTCCGGCTCTCCAAAATAACCAAAACCAATTTTATTTTTATTTATAAAGAATGGACGAGACCAAAATAAATTGGGAACTTCTTTAAAAATCCTAAAATTTACTAAACTATCGCCGGGAAGAGTAACAGTTTCCTCTATGAACCCAATTTTATCTACATTTTGATCAAACAAATAATTTCCTCCTATATCTTTCATTGCTATTATTTGATAAGTATCCGGCCGGAGGTTTTTAAAATGATAAATGATGGAGTCAAGGGTACTTGTTGCATAGAAAGGCTTTTCCAAAAAAACTGTAGAATCAGTAAATGTACTGTCAACAGGATATAAATAAATTGAAGTATAAGTATCAGTTATCCTTTCATATGCATCGATAATTTTTCCTTTTATTTCTAGAGAGTCAATAACTGCACCTGTGGAAAAAGCATAATTGAAAAAGGGGAGCTTATTCCCTTCATTATTATCAATTATACTCTCACCAAAATTGAAGGTATATGTAGTATTATCTAACAGTGAGTCCATTAACTCAATCTGAATTCTTTTAGATACCGTCCCTTCAGGTTTTACCTTATAATTACTGAACTCTAATGGAGGGGAAATGATCAATTGTTTTGTTAGATCAACTAATTTTATGTATTCGTCAAAAGTTATTGTAATTTTTTCTTTGTCAAAAAAAACAGTGTTCATTTTTGGAGAAGCATTGATCATTATTGGGGCCAAAGTATCTTTAAATCCTCCAGTGGGAAGGCTTCTTCTCGCACATTGAAATGATGAAATAATAACCAATGAAACTAAAAAATAAATAATAAATCTATTCATCTAATTAATTGTCGTGACAAAAGTAATACAATATTCTAAAGAGATAATAGTAGTTAATTATTCGATTCATAGCCTGCTATCCCTTTTCTTTTAATAACTGATAAATATTAATTAATAAAATATTGATTGAAAAAGATTCCAGAACTGTAAAAAGACCAAAAAGGCTTATTTTTGATATATGACTATGCAATCAGATAGCTTCAAAAAAATAATTTCCCATGCTAAAGAGTATGGTTTTATCTTCCCCTCGAGTGAAATATATGAAGGTTTAAGTGCCGTATATGACTATGGTCAAAATGGGGTTGCCCTCAAAAATAACATCCGTGAATATTGGTGGAAATCTATGGTCCAGCTGCATGAAAATATCGTGGGGTTAGACGCCGCAATTTTTATGCACCCAACCACATGGAAAGCCTCGGGGCATGTGGACGCCTTTAATGATCCATTAATTGATAATAAAGACTCAAAAAAAAGATATCGAGCGGACGTATTAATCGAGGATTATGTTGCTAAGATTGAGGCCAAAATCAGTAAAGAAGTTTTTAAAGCATCAAAACGATTTGGAGAAAGCTTTAATAAAGAACAATTCCTCTCAACCGATCAACGGGTAGCAGCCCTCCAGTCTAAAGCAAATAATATTCTCAAACGAATGGCGAAATCCCTTGAAAACGAGGACTTAGCTGATGTAAAAGCGTTGATTGAGGATTTAGAGATTGCCTGCCCTGAATCGGGTTCGAGAAACTGGACAGATGTAAAACAATTTAATTTAATGTTTGGAACCAAACTTGGTGCCTCTGCTGATACAGCCATGAATTTATTTTTGCGCCCAGAAACTGCTCAAGGAATTTTTGTAAATTTTCTAAATGTTCAAAAATCAGGTCGTATGAGACTTCCTTTTGGTATTGCCCAAACAGGTAAAGCATTTAGAAATGAAATCGTTGCCCGTCAATTTATTTTTCGGATGAGAGAGTTCGAACAGATGGAAATGCAATTTTTTATACCACCAGGTACCCAAAAAGAATGGTATGAGTATTGGAAAGAAAAACGCCTAAAGTGGCACTATAATCTTGGACTTGGAGTAGATAATTACCGTTTTCATGACCATGAAAAACTAGCCCATTATGCTGATGCGGCAACTGATATAGAATTTCAATTTCCATTTGGATTTAAAGAGTTAGAGGGTATTCATTCCCGAACTAATTTTGATTTGAGTAATCATGAAAAATACGCTAGAAAAAAACTTCAATATTTCGATCCTGTAAAAAATGAAAATTACGTCCCATATGTAGTTGAAACCTCGATCGGCCTTGACAGGATGTTCTTGGCTATCTTTTCCAAGGCGCTAACTGAAGAAACTATTCAGGACGGCTCTAAACGAACCTTACTGAAAATCCCACCTGTACTTGCTCCAACCAAGCTTGCTATTTTTCCTTTGGTCAAAAAGGATGGTCTTCCAGAGATTGCCAAGAGAATTGTTAAAGATCTCAAATGGGATTTTACAATTGCCTATGATGAAAAAGATGCTGTGGGAAGGCGATATAGAAGACAAGATGCACTTGGTACGCCATATTGTGTTACCATAGATCATCAAACTTTAGAGGACGAAACTATTACAATCAGAGACCGCGACAGCATGACTCAAGATCGGGTTCCAATAAAATCACTAACGAGATTCCTTCAGACAAAATTATCTTTAAGCGAATTGTTGAAAAAGCTTTAAAATCTTATCCACCAAAGGCGAATTTAAAGGTCCTTATCAGTAATCATTTTTTTATTTTTGTGGTAAAAATCTTTTGAAGATCATATCATATAATATTAATGGAATCCGTGCAGCGCTAAAAAAGAGCTTTGCAGATTGGCTTCAAGAAGTTGCTCCCGATGTTGTTTGCTTACAAGAAACCAAAGCAAATGCCAATCAAGTAGACACCTCTATATTTGAGGATTTAGGTTACCAACATTATTGGCACTCTGCACAAAAAAAAGGATATAGCGGGGTAGCCATTTTAACAAAAGAAAAAGTAGTTAATGTTACTAAGGGAACTGGAATTAAGCATATGGACTTTGAGGGTCGAGTAATCCGAGCTGATTTTGAAAAGGTCTCTGTTGTAAGTCTTTACTTACCCTCGGGAACAAATCTTAATCGATTGGATTATAAATTTAAATTCATGTATGAATTTCAATCATATATCGACGATCTTAAGAAAATTTATCACAATTTGGTCATATGTGGTGATTATAACATATGTCATCAAGCAATTGACATCCATGATCCTATCCGTAACAAAAACATTTCTGGTTTTTTACCTAAAGAGCGGGAATGGATTGACCAATTTATTAATCGAGGATTTATCGATTCTTTTCGCTATCTTAACCCTGAACCTCATCAGTATAGCTGGTGGAGTTACCGTGCTAATGCAAGAAATAATAACAAAGGTTGGCGCATTGATTACAACATGGTGAGTGAGAACTTGAAAAATAATATAAAACGAACCTACCTCCTGCCCGATGCACTTCACTCAGATCATTGCCCGGTAGTACTAGAACTAGATTTTAAATAAAATGAAAAAAATAATTGCGTTTAGCCTTTTCTCTTTTACGCTGAGTTCCTGCGTATCTAGCCGTATTTTTAATAACCTAGAATCACGTTATGCTCAGCTGAAAGACAACTATAACCGACAATCTAAAACTATAGAATTACAGGGTGAAAAAATAAAATATTTGGATGAAAAATATAATGCGAAAGAGGAAACTTTGTCGTTTACTCAAGATAGTCTGAGAGCAAAAAATCAAACTCTAGATAAGCTTCAAGCTTCTCTCGAACTATTAAAGAAAAATAGTGAAAGTGCACTAAAAGCTCGAATTGCTGATAACGAAGAATTAATGGAAAAAATAGCTGATCGAGAAAACGAACTAGCGGATAGAATTGCTCGAGTTGAAGAACTGGAAAGATTGATTGCTCGCCAAAAACAAGCTATGGTTGATCTTAAAGAAAATCTATCGGACGCCCTATTAAACTATAAGGACAAGGGCCTAACAGTAGAGGTTCGTGATAGTAAAGTCTATATTTCTATGGAAAACAAACTGCTGTTTAAATCTGGTAGCTGGACCCTCGAACTAGAAGGTCAGCGCGCAATTTCAAGCCTAGGAGATGTCCTAGCAGATAACCCAGATATTTCTATTTTGATTGAAGGGCATACAGACAATATTCCATACAGTGGACGGGGTTCCCTTAAAGGCAACTGGGATCTTTCCACTAAGCGGGCTACTTCTATCGTTAATAGCTTACTTGACAATATAGAAATACTTCCTCAAAATCTCACTGCAGCAGGTAGGGGAGAATACCTTCCCATAGCCACCAACTCAACGATTGAAGGGCGTGCTGCCAACCGAAGAATTGAGGTGATCCTCAGCCCAAAACTGGATGAAATCAGTCAAATCATCAATACACTAGATTAACTCAATGCACTATAATTTTCTGCCTGGGACTGATATTAAGGTGAGCAAAATATGCTTGGGGACCATGACCTTTGGCAAACAAAATACAGAAGCCGATGGTCACGAGCAAATGGATTATGCTTTAAATCAAGGGGTTAATTTCTTTGATACTGCAGA
>CABXUL010000045.1 GCA_902515395.1 uncultured Bacteroidota bacterium
CAGTTTATGATAACAAGACTTTCTTTAACCCACACGACGTTTGTTTGGATAATGACGATAACATTTATGTTCCCCAATGGAATTCAAACAGGACCTATCCAGTTAAACTTGAAAGGGTTTAAATTTAAAGACATTTATAATTATGAGATATTTTTATATGCTACTAATGCTTTTATTACTTAATTCATGTAATGAGAATACAATACAATTATTCAACTCCAACAACCTTGATGGGTGGGTCAACTATGGTGGTGGTAAATTTTATGTTGAAGATGGTTGCATTGTTGCGGAAGCCATCAATGAATTGCCAAATACATTTTTACATACTGAAAAAAAATACAAAGATTTTATCCTAGAATTCGATGTTAAATTAGATACAGTTTTAAACTCAGGTGTTCAAATAAGGAGTAACATTTATAAAAAACAAACCACTACTGATAGATGGGGAGGACTTTTTGATGAAGAAGGAAATAAATTGATTATGAAACGTACTTGGATGGCTGGAAGGTTTTGGGGGTATCAAATAGAAATTGACCCTACTAATCGCTCATGGAGTGGAGCCATCTATGAAGAAGGAGGTAGAGGATTTCTTCATACTCCTGGAATAAATGAAAAGGTTAAGGCTGCTTTTAAACCATTGCAATGGAATCATTTTAAAATTTACGTTGAGGGAGACCACATCCAGTCATGGATAAATGACGTAATGATAGCCGATGTATATGATAACTTAACTTCGGATGGTTACATTGCATTGCAATTGCATGGAATTGGACAGAGTTCTCTAAAGGTAAACAAGAAGATTCGTTGGAAAAATTTAATATTAAAAGCTCTATAAATACTGATTAATTGGATAGATTTTTTTCTGCTTTTTTTGGGATATTTTTAATAATTGGATGCGAAGAAAATTTAAAAAAGGATAATGATTGTTTAGGCCCATTAAAAAGCATTGCGTGTACTAAAGAGTATGCTCCTGTGTGTGGATGTGACAACAAGACTTATTCAAACGAATGTGTTGCTGAGTCTTTTGGTCTTATGATGTGGGAAGAGGGAGCCTGTTCACAATAATTTAATTATAATTAGTTAACTTATTCAAACCTCGATTTTAATGAAGAATATAGGTAGGAGAAACTTTTTAAAAAAAACCTCATTATCAGCTGCTGCATTTGCGGCAACCCCATTGATTCCATCATGTGAGGACACAAATATTACATTACCAAGATCAGGAGGAAAATATATGGGCGATTTTACTGCCCCAAAACTAGATAAAGTACGAATCGCCTTTATTGGCGTTGGCCATAGGGGAGGTAGGCATTTGAGTTACTTGGCAAATATTCCTGGAACTGAAGTGGTTGCCATAAGTGACCTTTATGAAGACAAAGTTAAAAAAAGCCTAAAAACGGTTCATCAACTAACAGATTACAATCAACATAATAATATTGAAACATATTGGGGTTCTGAAATCAGATGGAAAATCATGCTACAGGAAGTAAAACCTGATGCTGTATTTATTTCGACCGATTGGAAAAACCATGCCCCAATGGCAATAGAAAGTATGAAAAATGGAGCTCACGTATTTGTAGAAGTTCCGCTTGCAACATCCATCAAAGATCTCTGGGATATTGTTAACACATCTGAAAAAATGCAGAAGCATTGTATGATGATGGAAAATGTTAACTATGGAAGAACAGAGTTGATGTACCTAAATATGTGTAGAAATGGAATTATTGGTGATTTTTTACATGCTGAAGCTGCATATATACATGAGTTAAGATGGCAAATGAATGAAATTGATCGTGGCACAGGTTCGTGGCGAACCCCTCAATATGCCTCTGGAAAAGGAAATCTTTATCCTACTCATGGACTTGGTCCTGTTGCACAGTATATGAGTTTAGCTAGGACTGATGACAATTTTAAAAGCTTAGTGTCTTATTCTACACCTGCTTTAGGAAGAGCTATTCATGCGAGAAAAAACTTTTCTGATGACCACAAATGGAATCAACTGGATTATAAAAATGGAGATATGAATACTTCTATTATTAAAACTGTAATGGGAAGGACAATAATGGTTCAATGGGATGAGACGAGTCCCAGACCTTACTCTCGATTGAATCTTATTCAGGGCACAAAAGGGGTCTTAGCTGGTTTTCCAACTCGCATAGCTATTGAGGGAGGTTTAGATGGACTTTCTGAAGACCATCACGAATGGATTGAAGGCAATCAGCTTGAAAAAGTATATCAGAAATACGATCATCCATTGTATAAAAGACTAAATAAAAAATCTGAAGGTAGTGGTCATGGAGGCATGGATGGAATTATGAGATATCGCATTATTGAATGTTTACAGAAAGGCTTATCTCTTGATCAAAATGTGTATGAGGGAGCTTTTTGGAGTGCTGTTACGGAATTAAGTGGAAAATCAGTTGACCTCGATGGTACACCACAACAATTCCCTGATTTTACTAGGGGAAATTGGAAATCAACAAAACCTCTTGGAATAATTAATTAAAATAAGAAATGAAGAACTTTTTTTTGGTGATTGTGATTTGCCTGTTTATTTCCTGTAAACAAGCGTCAAAAAAAAATGCCTCTGAATGGATAAGTCTCTTTGATGGAACTTCACTTAATGGTTGGCGAGCATATAATGGGGATGAAATGCCCCCCGGATGGATGATTATTGACAGTGTTTTGACCTTTACTACTGATCAAATAATGGAGGAAGATTATGATTATAAAGGCAGTAGGGATATTATATATGGTGCTTCTGAATTCGATAATTTTGAACTTTATCTTGAGTGGAAAATTCCTAAAGGCGGAAACAGCGGAATTTTTTATCACCTAAAGGAAGGCTATGACGGTCCACCAGAAGTTGCTCCTGAATATCAATTACTTGACGATAAAAACTATGAGGAGGTTCATAACTATCAGCTAAAAGATTGGCAAAAAACTGGTGCGGATTACGCTATGTATTCACCTGATACTTCAGAGAAAATTTTAAATCCAATTGGAGAATGGAATAGCAGCAGAATTGTTTTCACGCCAAAGCGGGTAGACCATTGGCTGAATGGTCGAAAAGTTTTATCATTTATACCTTGGTCTGAGGACTGGTATAATAGAAGAAATTCAGGTAAATGGAGTGGTGCGCCAGATTATGCGAAATACAAAACAGGGTTCATAGGTCTTCAAGATCATGGAAGCAATCTTTACTTTAGAAATATAAAAATTAAAAAGCTTTAAATACTCGAACCATGAAAAAAAGAGATTTTTTGAAAACATCTGCTATCGCTGCCCCATCAGTTTTTTTACCAAAATCATTAATGTCACACGAACAATCTTCAAAAAAAATAAGGACTGCCCATATTGGAGTTGGAGGTATGGGGTTTGAGGATCTAAAGGCAATAAGTTCTCATAAGAATGTTGTGATTGTTGGTCTATGTGATGTAGATTCCGAGGCACTGGTTAAATCTAAGTTAAGGTTTCCCAATGTTAAAACTTACAAAGATTATAGAGTCATGTTGAATGAGTTATCTGATAAAATTGATGCTGTAATTATTTCAACTCCAGACCATACCCACGCTCCTGCTGCACTCATGGCCATGAAAAAAAATAAAGCCGTATACTGTCAAAAACCTTTAGCTCACCATGTATCTGAGGTTAGGGAGATGCGGAAAATCGCAGAAGAGAAAAATTTAATCACTCAAATGGGAATTCAAGTTCACTCTTTTTACGATTATAAATTAGCTACTCTATTGATTCAGTCTGGCATTGTAGGAAGAGTAAGTCGTGTAATTGCCTGGTCACCGAAGAACTGGGGATATGATGGTCAGAATCCCAAAGGAGTTGACCCTGTTCCCTCAAATTTAGATTGGAACTTGTGGTTAGGTACTGCAGAAAAACGTCCATTTAAAGAAAAAATCTATCATCCAGGCAATTGGAGGAAACTTGTCGATTTTGGTTGTGGTACGCTTGGAGATATGGGGGTTCATATTTTTGATACTCCATACAATGCACTAGCACTAGATGTTCCTAAAAGAATTACAAATAAATGTAGAAAACCCAATGGATTTGGTTATCCAGAATCTAATAAAGTTACTTATGTTTTCCCGGGGACTACATTCACAACTGAGGAATTGGAATGGATATGGTATGATGGCAAAGGAGCTCCTTATTCACGTAAGGAACTAAGATTACCAAATAAAGATAAATTACCCCTTCAAGGAGCGATGTTTGTTGGTGAAAAAGGACGTCTGCTTCTCCCACATTTTATGGAACCACCAAAATTGATTGTAAATGGAACATATCAAAAAATTGATGCAAAACATTACGACCCAAAGGGTGATCTTGGACCTAAATTAAATGATTATAAGAGAGATGCTCCCAAACATTATCATCAATTTATTGATGCATGTTTAGGGATAGATAAAGTTTCAGCTTCTTTCTCTTACTCTGCTAGATTGACTGAAACAATTTTACTAGGAGTTATTGCAGGAAGATTCCCAAATAAAACCTTGCATTGGGATAGTAAAAAAGCTCAATTTAAGGAGCTTGAAGCAAATGTTTTCTTAAAAGGAGTCGAAAGAAGTTTTTAAAATTTTCGTTTTGTTTTAGAGGTAATTAAGTTGTCTAAACTATACTTTCCAGGACCATTCAATAATATAAAAAAACTTAAAAATAGATAAAGTAAAGGAAGCTCACTTCCTCCAATTCCAGCTTGTGAAAGCTTTTTAGTGGAAGCAACTAGCATAGTGAAAAACAGTAGAAACGCCATAGGACGTGTTAGTAAACCAAATACTATAAAAAGTGAACCAATAGACTCAGCAAAAGCTGCCATAAAGCCTAAGGGAATAGATAAAGCATCATTACCAATAAATTGGGTAATTGTGGCTCCTAATTTGTGCCAACGATCACTATCGCTCAAAAGTTTTGACCAGCCATGGAAATAACACATAAAAAATCCAGTAATTAAACGCACTAATAAATAAGATTTTGAAGAAAAAAAATAGGATTTATTTAATAAAAAAAATGAACTCATATGACAATGATTATCAAATTAAATTTTTTTAAAAATGTAAACATGATTATTTAAATCTCTATACTACCTTAATATACAATTTATATTTCTAATTAGTGATTAGTTAATTGAGCACGAATTTATATTTCAGAATTATCTAACTAAAAAAGATGAATTCAGTTATTAATTGAATTACTTTTTTAATCGGATTTTGGAGTGCAGCAATCCTCTGTTTTACACTGGCAATAATTTAGATTATAAATATGAAAAAATATGAGTGAAGAGGCGGTAATGTAAACAATTGATTCGGCTATTGGTAACAACGAAATTTTTTCATTAATTATCAAAAAAAATAAAACCAACCAACTGATCCATAATGCATATTTAATTAAACTATTATTTGAAAGTTTTGTTGAACGATAAATAGCAAAAAAAGATAAAATCAAAAAGAATAGGTCTATGTTTTTCCACCAGGAAAGCATCTCAGCACCAAATCCCGACGAAAGACCTTGTATGGCAAATAATAGGGGTGTAAAGATGCAATGGATAAGACAAAGTCCACTTGCTATTGCTCCAACAGTATCGGGTTTATTCAGACTTAAATTGATAATTAAATTTTTTTACGTTAATTGAAGATGCAAATATAGACATACAATTTATTATCTCAATTATCAAATGATAAATTTTGAATAGCATTTGTAATGAAAAAAACCAGATTTAATTGCTTATTTCCATACCTGTTTATCCTCTTAAGCTATGCTTTGTATTCTCAACAAGACCAAAACGAATACACTGTAAAGTTTACTTCTAAAGAGATTAAAATAGATGGAAATGATAATGATATAGCTTGGTCTGAGGCAGAATCTACCATTACGCAATGGACATACTTTCCAAGTATTTCAAATAAGTTTGAATCACCTACGCTTATTAAAATGCTATATGATAATGGTTATATATATATCCTATGTAAAGCATTTACCAAGAACGATAATTTTGTAATTCAATCACTAAGGTGGGATTTTAGCGGAAGAGCAGCTGATATAGTTAATTTTGCTTTTGATACGTTTAGCGATGGAAACAACGCATATCGTTTTGGATCAAACCCCCTTGGAGTTAGAGCCGATGCTCTAATTTCTAATGGAGGAGTTATGGGAACAGGAAGTAGGGAAGAGGTTTACAACCGGTCATGGGACGGAAAATGGGAGGTAGATGGAAAAGTTTATCCTGGATATTATTTGACTGAATTTAAAATTCCATTTTCAACTCTTCATTATCCTGAAGATTCAGACTCTTGGAGATTCAATTTCACCAGAATGGATACTCAATTAAAACAGAGAACAACTTGGTCAAAAATTCCACAACAGTTTAGCCCCATAAATTTATCTTTTATGGGGAAAATAAAATTTGAAAAAGGAGTTTCAAAATTAAAAAGTAAGATTTCATTAATTCCTTATGTTAATGCTATTACAAGTAGAAATAATATAACTGATAATACAACCAGTAATATAAGTTTTGGAGGGGATGTAAAAATTCCAATTAGTTCAGGACTTAATCTTGATTTAACTGTAAATCCGGATTTTTCTCAAGTTGAGGTTGATAATGAGATTATTAACCTAAGTATGTTTGAGATAAGAATGCCTGAAAAAAGACAATTTTTCCTTCAAAATAGGGATATTTTCTCAAATTTTGGAGCAACTAGAACAACAAATCCCTTTTTTACCAGAAGAGTTGGTCTATCTAGAGATCTTGAAGGAAATATCATTCA
>CABXUL010000046.1 GCA_902515395.1 uncultured Bacteroidota bacterium
CTCACGTTGCTTCTGCTGAAGGCATACTCTGTGTTGAAAAAATAGCTGGACATGATGTAGAGCCAATCGACTATGGAAACATTCCAGGCTGTACCTACTGCTTTCCAGAAATTGCATCTGTGGGATTGACCGAGGCTAAAGCCAAAGAAAAAGGATTCAAGATAAAAGTTGGTAAATTTCCTTTTTCTGCATCTGGAAAAGCTCAAGCAGGTGGAACTGCTGAAGGTTTTGTTAAAGTTATATTTGATGCTAAATACGGAGAATGGCTGGGTTGTCACATGATTGGAGTTGGAGTAACTGATATGATTGCTGAGGCAGTTCTAGGAAGAAAACTTGAAACAACGGGTCATGAGGTATTAAAAACAGTCCACCCTCATCCAACAATGAGTGAAGCGGTAATGGAAGCTGTAGCTGATGCTTACGACGAAGTAATTCACCTTTAATCTTTCAATAAGGCTTCAATACCAAGTCGATAGCTATCCAATCCAAAACCTACAATTATTCCTTTCACCACTGGAGTAAGATAGGATTTGTGCCTAAAATCCTCCCTTGAAAAAGTATTTGATATGTGGACTTCAATAACTGGAACATCTATAGCCTTTACTGCATCCCCAATACCAACAGAAGTGTGTGTGTATGCAGCAGCATTTAAAATGATTGCATCGCAGGAAAAACCAACTTTTTGTATATGATCGATGAGTGCACCCTCTATATTAGATTGAAAATAGTCAAAGGATATTTCAGGGTAATCATTAACCAAACCTTGTAAATATTCCTCAAAGGTCTGATTTCCGTATATACTAGGTTCTCTAGTACCTAAAAGATTTAAATTAGGACCGTTTATTATTGCTATTTTCAATTTAAAAATTTTAGCTAAATTAAATAAATTTTAAAAACTTAAATTGAATATTAATAACAGAAAATAAAATCGATTTTAAAGCTGAAAAATAAATTTATTTTTTTCTGAACAAAACCCAAGAGTTGAATTGGAAATCACTTACAAAAGACTTTGAATTTTATCTCAGGATAGAGCGAGGGCTATCTGAAAATACAGTTTTAAGTTATTGTAATGACATAAATGCCTTAGTACATTTTGTCGAAAACAACAAAATAAAGGAAAACCCTAAAAGTTGTTCCAGAGAGACATTACAACAATTTATTTACATTCAGTCAGATTTAATTGGAGCCAATAGTCAAGCTAGGCGAATTTCGTCTATAAAGAGTTTTTTTAATTTTTTGATTTTTGAAAACTACCGCGATAATTCACCTGCTGATTTAATCGAAAGCCCCAAACTTGGAAGAAAACTTCCCGAAACACTTAATCCTAAGGAAATAGAAAAGATTATAGATGGGATTTCATTAAACCAATCCCATGGACATCGTAATCGGGCTATTATTGAAACCCTCTATGGGAGTGGTTTAAGAGTAAGTGAGTTGGTTGATCTTACAATTTCAAATATTTTTTTTAAAGAAAATATTATTCGAGTGAATGGAAAAGGAGGCAAACAAAGACTAGTTCCATTGGGGAGCTATTCAAAAAAATTCATTCAAATCTATACCAATGAAATTCGTCAACTAAAAAAAATTAAACCAAAGGATAAGGACATATTATTTTTAAATCGGAATGGGAGAAAAATTTCACGAGCAATGATTTTTACCATTGTTAGAAATGCTGCAAAAAAAGTTGGAATTAAAAAGAAAATTAGTCCTCATACTTTTAGACACTCTTTTGCTTCTCACCTTCTAGAAAACGGAGCAGATCTTAGGTCGATTCAAATTTTATTAGGACATGAAAGTATAACAACTACAGAGATATATACTCACTTAGACAATGAACATCTTAAAAAAGTAATGGAAAATTTTCATCCACGTAATAAATAATTAAGCATATTTTTTAGAAACCACTAATCTAAATCCCTCACCATGAATGTTTAAGATTTCAACATCAGCATCCTCTTTAAGATATTTTCTTAATTTGGCAATGTAGACATCCATACTACGAGAAGTGAAGTAATTATCATCTCTCCAAATCTTATTTAATGCAATTTCGCGTGATAATAGGTCATTGATATGTATTGCCAGGAGTTTTAAAAGCTGATTTTCCTTTGGAGAAAGCCTTACAGGTTCTTTGCCAAGAATTTTTAGTGAGCGAAGTTTAGAGTTGAACTTAAATTTTCCTATAAAAAATTCATAGTTTTCATTCTCAGGAATATTTATGAAATTCTTGCGGTTTAAAATGGCTTTAATTTTAGCCAATAGGACTTCTGAGTCAAAAGGCTTTGTAAGGTAGTCATCTGCACCAATTTTAAAACCACGTAAAACGTCTTCTTTTAAAGTTTTTGCAGTTAGAAAAATAATTGGGATCTCTTCATCCTTTTGCCTGATTTCTTTAGCCAATGTAAAGCCATCTTTATAGGGCATCATTACATCTAGTATACAAATGTCATAATCATCATTAATAAATTGTTCATAACCTTCAATACCGTTTTTAGCAAGCACCACATCATAGTCGTTTAAGATCAAATAATCTTTCAGTATACTTCCAAAGTTAAAGTCATCCTCTACAATTAATATTTTTTTAGATTCAGTAATCATTTTTAAAACTTTTAAGATTCAAAAGCATGGTAATTTTAAAGTAAAAGTAGTACCAAAACCAACTTTACTATTGATTGTGATGTCTCCTCCATGAATTTCAACTATTTTTTTTACATATGACAATCCAAGCCCATGTCCTTTTATATTATGTATATTTCCACTTTGTTGTCGATAGAATTTTTCAAAAATATGTTTTTGGGTTGAAAGATCCATGCCTATTCCCTCGTCTCTAATTCTTAATTCTATTCCATTCTCGGAGTCAGCTGTCCCAATTTTAATAATTGGTTTTTTTTCAGAGTATTTAACCGCATTATCTAGTATGTTAACAATGACATTTGTAAAGTGGTTTAAGTTGCCTTTAAACTTCGTTTTAGTAGCATTTAAAAAAGTATTTATTTCCCCCTTTTCGTGTTGGATAATTAAATCAATATGACGAACAGCATCATCAATAACGTCATGAATGTCAATATCAGCAAACTGAATAGGTGAAGAACTTTTCTCAAGACGCGAGATCATCAAAACATTTTCCACTTGAGACAACATACGTTGATTTTCCTCTCGTATCATTCTAACATACTTAGCTAGTTTATTTTTTGAGTCTTGTGATTTTGGACTTGAAATTGCATCTAATGCAAGATTGATTGTTGCTATTGGGGTTTTAAATTCATGAGACATGTTATTAATGAAGTCAGATTTCATCTCAGAGACCTTTTTCTGACGAATGATTTGGTAAATGGCTGTAGTAGAAACTATAATAATAAATAAGGTCAAAAAAAATGATAATCCAGCTACACTTAGAATTGATGAAAAAACGAATTGATCACGCCCTGGAAAGGAAACAATCAATTTATAGGGGTTAGAGCCATCCTTATCAGCGGTGAATATGGGCATTTCGTATTTTGGTCCTTTACGCTTTTCGGAATAATTATTTGATATAACTTTTGTAGCAAGACCATTGTTATAAATACCAAACTCGTAATCAGTTAATATATTCCTGTCATTAAATTCTTGATCAAGTAATAGTTTGAGTTCTTTTGAATTTATTCTTATATGAATTGGTATAGCACTTGAATAATCTGTAAAAGCAGAACGATAAATTGCCTGATCATATAAATTCATTCTTTCAACAGTTTTCAATTTATTAATGGAGGTTGCGATCCTGTTTTCCCTATTAAAAATTTTATCCTTACTCAATATAGTTGTGGTTTTAACTTTTTTATAGTCTTTTATATTTTCGTCTAAAAGTGCAGGGTTAAACTCGGAAAGATTGATATTATAGTCCTCCTCCAGAATTCCAAAAGCATAAAATGAAGTGAGGTTTGAAGAAATATCGTCATCCATAAATAGAAAAACATCTGTAAAATTAGAATCATTTGGAGTGCCAACAGAATCAATGAGCTGTTGAAAGGCAAATATATAGTCAGATATTTCTTGTTCTTGGACTTTAATTGAAACAGACTTAAGAGATTGACTTACAGCAAGACTGAATTCTTCTTCCTTATTTTCCCAGGCAGAAGAAATCCAATAAGCTTGAACAGCAGTCACAGCAATAATTGAGGTGACCATTAGGCTTACAAGTAGAATAAAAAAATTTTTTTTCAAGTCTAGTTAGTTTAATAACTAAAGCAAATTACTTAAAAATATAATATTTTAAAACTTAAGGTATTGTTAATATGCTATTTACAGGGGTTAAGAAGATAATTGATGATAAATTTTTTTAATTTGTGGTGTAGTTTTCTCCCAATCATTGTTTTCAATTACAAAATCAGCAAATGGGATTTTTTTTTCATCTTCCCATTGGCTTCTCATTCTATCTATCACATCCTTTTCACTTAAACCACCTCTTTTAATGACACGCTTTAATCTGTCAGACCTAGGGGCGGTTACCAAGATAATTAAATCACAGTCTTTATAAGCTCCGGACTCTATTAAAATAGCTGCTTCTTTAATAACAAAGGGAACCTTTTGTTTAGATATAAAGACTTTGAAGTCCAAAGCAACTTTTGGATGAACTATTGCATTAAGTGAAGCCAATTTATTTTTATCATTGAAAACTAAATTAGCCAATTTGTTACTGTCTAGCTCATTTTTATAATAAATATCGCTTCCAAATATACTTTTGATTTTATTACTTAATTCTTGATCATTTATCATTAATTTTTTTGCAACTTTATCAGCTTCATAACAAGTTACACCAAATGATTTAAATTCATTTAGTACTTTTGATTTACCACTACCAATGCCACCTGTTAATCCAATTATTTTCATTGACGAATAAGATAATCAAGTCTCTTAGGGTTCCATCTAATGTTTCTAACTCCGTCAGGTTTATTATCTAGTTTTATTTTAAGAGAATTAGCCTTCCCACCATGAGTATCATTAAAATCACAATAGAATAAAAAATCACTCGAATTTATTTCCTCAATATTATCCATTAATACAAGAAAAGTTGTTTCAACGCTCATAGGGAATAGTTTAATCGTCAAAGAATCGGGTAAGTTTTTAATATTTATAAAGGTTTCCAATGTTTTTTCAGTGAATTTATTTACCGCTGCAGTAATTTGAACTTCACTTAAATCAGATTTTAATTGAGGAATTTCACTTAATTTAAGTATTTCTCTAATTTGCTTGTCAACTTTATTTTTTTTAAAAGCCTGAGTCGGAAAGTGGTTAAGCGTGTCAATAATATTCGAAGGGCCTGCAACCCATACAGAATCTGGTATAATTCTCCAATCCTCAGCTCTTTCATAACCTAATTTATAATTAATGTCTATTATTGGAAGAATTGGCACTTTTTTTCTAATAAGTCTATCAAACTCAAAGTTAAGGATTGATTGATTAAGTTGCTTAACAACAGTATTTTGAAATAATTGTTGTTGGATTGAAAACTTT
>CABXUL010000047.1 GCA_902515395.1 uncultured Bacteroidota bacterium
CAATTAATTGTACACCTTTTTTTATTGATTTTACATTTTGAGCTATAGAATCATTCATTTGAGTTAATTTTTGCGTTTAGTAAAAGATAAAAAACACAAAAAAAACAAAACTTACAAAAGGATTGAGGATTTATTGGATTAATATTCAAATTTACCTAATTAAGGCAGGTAGTTTTTAGCTTATCTCTTTGAATACTTTTATCTTTTCTTTGTTTGATAGAAACCTATTATAGCTCCTGCTATAATTATGAATCCTCCTAATAAGGTAATCACAAGTCCAATGTCGCTTGTTGAGTCAAAAAAACACCTCCAATACCCATTAATATAAGTCCAATACTAATTGAATATTGAGGATTCAATTTTAATATTCTTTTCATTCTAATAAAATAATAAAACCCAAAAATAAGATTTAGAAATTAAAAAAACATTACATTTTTTGATATCCTTTTTACCCATTTATAATTTCCCAAATTATTAATGTCCTCTTTTGTAATTAGTCTCCTTAAAACATCATTTCCTAACCTCTCTTGAACCTGTTTATAATATAAACTAACTGGGTTTAATAGACTGTCTTGATTATCACCTGAACTAATTACCCAAGAAATTCCACCAGGAGGAGATTCCACTATAAATTTAGGAGCTTTACAATTGTAGAAACACGTTTGGGAACCCGCCCATCCATGACCTGTTCCACTACTTCCTCGAAATCTAGATTCCATTGGTTTTTCAGATTTTACATTATCAAATAGAGTTCCAACCGAGTATCGATGATGAGGTCCAGAAAGTGATTTAGAGTTATACCCTATACAGTCAACAAATACATTTGGACCAGCAGTTTTTTGTTGTGTAACAAACTCGTGTCTTCCAGCATTAGTGGCACACCTTTGCACGAGATTAAGCTGACCATTAATCATAAAAGAGTAGCGTCTTCCTCCAGTAATTTTAGAAGCATGTCCAAGATTAATACAATCTTGAATCGTTGCTTTTTTACCAGAAGCTGAAACCAATGACCAACCAAAATAATTTCCAATAATATTTTTTATCCAAATATTTTCTGAGTTTGGCTTAATATGAATTCCATTCCATGCGTGTAACTCAGCGGTATTAATTTTTTCTGGATCACCATATGGATTTTCTTTTGTAGGTTTTGAAAACTCAGATACTAATCTAAGATTTTCAATACCAACTTCAGTCACTCTTCCAGTGTTCGAATAATGATATATTTTACCTCCCCCAAATTTTTTCTCTATGGGGTGAACAATTGGAATATCAATGAATATTTTATCTGCCACAATATTGATTATTTTTCTTTCAAAATAAAAATCATATGCTCCCGGTTGCCATTGACGAGTAATATTTAATTTTTTACCGTCGGAGGAAAACGGTAATCTATTTTTAAATTCTTCCCAACTTTCATTTTTGTTTTTTAGAATTTTATATTCACTTGTAGATCCCCCAGACCTTAAATAATATAAACCCTTATTTTTTCCTTCTTTAACCCATCTAATATTTTTAATGGGGTCCCACTTAGCTTTTAAATTATCACAACCTATATATGATATCCACTGTTTTGTTGATGGTCTAAAAACAATTATTTTATCTCCAATATTATAATTACTTGGAGAGCTTACTTTAAAAGATTTAGCACCAATTGGCACGTATTCATCAATTATATTTGTTCCACTGTTTTGATTGACAATTATCCCACTTTCAGTTTCCTCAGCATATTTATGTCTTCCTGAAAAAGAATAAAAACCTGGTCCAATTGAAATTAATGTTCTTCTAAATTTGATATCATCATATCCAGTTGCTACAAGTATTGTTCCATTGTTAGTATTACCCTCCCCCCTTAATACAATTCCAGATTTATTGATAGAAATCTCACCACTAACTCTATAAATTCCTTTTTTTAATAATATGGCACCCCTAAAGCCATTTTTATCTTTAGTCAATTGACCAAGTTTATAAATTGCAGTTTGAATGTTTTTAGTGTTATCTTTTGGTAAGGCCTCTAAAGTAATTAAAGTTGGAATCTCAGGAATGGGCTTTTCTCCTGAGTGATAACCTACATATGAAAAATCTGGAATTTTATTTCCTTTTTCATCTTCATGATAAACTAAATTACCTGTCTTGCTTATTGAAATATAGTCAAATTCATTTTTACTCTTAGTTTTATCTTCTGCCTCATTCGAGCATGACTGGAATATTAAAAAAAAAATTGAAAATGAAATCAGTGTTTTCATACTACTAAAATAACAAAACCTTGAAAAGATTAGAAGTGCCTGAACTTAAAGAGGAGGATATGCCTATGATTTAGTTGCCTAAAATTATTTTCTTTAACTCTGTGGCTTTTTTGTCGAATTCTTCTTTTGATATTAATTCTAAATCAAGAAGTTCTTTTAATTTTTTTAGTTCCTCTATTGACTTGTCTTTAGAAGAATCTAATATTTTGTTTTCAGGTTGATTGTTATTAGGTGAAGTTTTTTCATCTCCTATATTTTGTTTAACTATATACTTAAAAAATTCTCCTATTTCTTCAGGTTTTAATATGATTCCACCTGCTTTCCTTTCAAATTGCCAAGATAAAACGGAGTTTCCTTTACTATCGTTCATAGTAAGCCACAGTCCTAAAATTTGCTTTTTTGCAATCGCATCAGTTACATAATTCGCCTCAACGACATAATCGGCATTTTCAATATTAGTTGTTGGAATAAAATTAATATCAATTAAATTTTTCTTTATGTGCGAACTAATATTCGATTTATCAAAAGGTCTATTTTTTGTTCTAAACTCTCCAATAAAAACAGAACTTTTATCTACTATCTTTTGAGATGAATAAGTTGTTTTAGATTTTACTTTGTCAAACTTCCTTTTACTTAACTGCCCAAAAGACAAAAGTGGGATAAACGCTAATAATAATAATTGCTTTTTCATATTACTAATATAACAAAACCTACAAAAGGGGAATAAATAAAAAACCCTCCACTTGGGAGGATAATTTTATAATTAAATCAGATTAAGCTATAGGTCAACTCTAAAAACCTTTCTATATAGATGTGTTTCATCTTCCTTTGTAAAAACTTTTTTAGACATTTTATTATAACGCTTTCTAATTTCTTGAGCCTCTTCTCCTAAGTCGTGAGTCATCTTATAATGCTTATCACTTGTGTAGTTACTTATTCGAAAATATTTGAATGATTTTAAATCATCTCCTTTTGCCTTATAAATTCTATAGAAGTCTTTTCCAAAACCTTTATTCTCCAATAATAAATTGACTTCAGAGTGAAAAGCTTTAAATTCTTCAACAAGTTCATTAGGGACATCAAAAAAGTGAACACTTAGTCTTTCTGTATTTTGAGAGTAAATAAATTTTGAAATAATTAGTGTAGCAATCAATAATAACTTTTTCATTTTTAAATAATTTATAGTTAATAGTTCGCTAATATAACAAAAACTACAAAAGGGGATTAGTGTGAAATCAGCGCCTGTATTTCAAATTTTTGTTAGAATTATTTTAACAAAACTGGCTGAGTCCAGGCCTTTTTCGTCTCCCTAGTCATAGGTGGACTATCTTTTTTTGAGTTAGAATTCACCTTAGCTCTTATGAAAATATCATCGTTTTGGAATGTGTAATTAGCATTCACTCCTTTTTTTCGTTTAAGTACCTGAACTTGATCATTTCCCTCTTTATAGCCATAGAAAATAATTTCATAATCAATATCTTTCTCTGGTTCGATACTAATGAAAAGTTGATCAGAGTCCTTATCTATTTTGTTAATTTTAACACCAGTTGAAGCATAAAAATCACCTTTTTCCATTGCATCAATCAATTGCCTTAACTCTAATTTTTTGGAGTTTACCATTACCCAACCTCGGCCTGAATTACTTTTTTTTGCTGAAAATTCGTGATAATTATGACTATCATCTGTCGCAATTCCTAATAGCAATGGTTTTCCTTCCTTATAATAGTGAACATTTATAAGGTCCCACATTGTCTCGGTGTCAACGTTGAATTCATCACCTTCATTATTTACTAATGGATGGCCATTGTAGAGTTCAAAGAATCTTTCTCCATTTAATTTTTTCATGTCCTCGGTACTTATTCCATATCTAAAATTTGGGTGATTTATGTGAGCAAACATTGGAACATTTAATTTTTTTTTCTGCTCGTGTACCTCATCTAATACTTTCTGCATAACATCAATAATAGATTTCCCTTTCAACGGCTCTATTTTCTCGTGAATATTAGTAACATTTATATGTATAGGCTTTTTTTCAAAAGAAGTTGTTACCTCTTCAGATCTAATTACTAAAAAAGAGTCTGGTATTTCCATTTTTAATCTGTACTCATTAAATTTTTTTAATCTAACAAGTTGTTTATTTGAATCTATTTTTGTTTCTACCCACTCCCCAAAATTTTTAATATATTTTTCAAGAGTTTTATTTTTTTTATCAATCTCTTTAATTTCATACCAAAATTCAGATTCTGCTATAGTATTATGATCAGAGATCGCTATAAACTGGTAATTATGATCTTTATACCATTTGATAATCATTTCAGGAAAATCATCCCCGTCACTCCAAAGAGAATGGGTATGTAAATTGCCTTTATGCCATATTTGTTCGGATTCATCCAGACAACAGGAAAAAATAAACATTAAGGTAAAAACAAATATTAGACTTTTCATCTGGTTGATGGCTAATTAATTACTAATATAACAAAACCTACAAAAGGGGGTAGGCAACTGACTTGATGCGAAGTATAGGGGGTGATTTAGGATTTATTAAAGTGCTAACTACTCTATTTTTTGATTCAATAATCAATATATACTTTTCTTAAGAAAAAGTCCGGGGCATAGTATTGAAGTCTTAAATTTACTCCATTTAAAGAACCATATTTTAATAAATCTTCTTTTTCCTCTAATGATAAATCTTTAAAAGTTAATCCTTTTTCTTTCGTAATATCATTTGTATATACTCCATTGTTTTCTATAATCTTATAAAAAACATTGAGTGTCAATTTCTCCTCAAGTATTTGAAATTGTCTTTTTAATTGCCTGCCAAATGAGTGCCAAAAAATTGACTACTTTTATAAAGTAACTACTTTTTCAATTGCAAGTGTTACCTTGGAAAACAAGTGGAGAAGATGGGACTCGAACCCACGACCTCTTGACTGCCAGTCAAGCGCTCTAGCCAGCTGAGCTACATCCCCAAATTATAACTAATTGATTTCAAATAATTTATAAAAATCAAATTGTTTTTACAGCAATTTACGACAAATCCGAGGCTAAGAAAGCATTAGGTAATAAAATATAAAATCATAGTTGATCATATCTTCTTATCATTGGCATGAATATTTTACACAAAAAAAACATATTTTATTAACTTGTAAATTCAAATTAATTAAAATGAAATTAACCATAAAATATGCTCTTTTATCGATTATTTTATTCTCTTGTTCAAAAGAGGAAGA
>CABXUL010000048.1 GCA_902515395.1 uncultured Bacteroidota bacterium
ATTTAGAAATTAATCCATCCGTAAAGCAAATTAATCCAACGTCTTTAGGGATTGCTTTTTTTAGGCCTCTTAAAACCCTCAAGGCAGCTCCTGCAAAAATCTCATTTACAGCAAAAATCCCATCAATTTTGTCATTTTTATTGAAAGCCTCTGCAATGCTATTTCCCAATTCAGGAAAATCGTCGTCAGGCCCCTGCGAATCTTCTACTTTTATTATGAGATGGTTTTCTAAGGATAGGCCATTATCTTGTATTGCTTTAATATAGCCTTGGGTTCTTAGCCTTCCTACATTAATATAATCTTCTGTGGTTAAAAGCAGTATATTTTCTCTACCCTTATCAATAAGTAGTTTCGTGGCATCATAGGCCCCTTTGAAGTCATTAACAATTACTTTATCACATTCAATTTCAGAAACTACCCGATCAAATAGAACAACAGGCATTCCCTGATTTATGGATTCATTAATATGATAATAATCTTGTTTTTTAAGGGTCTCCTTAGATAGTGAAAGTATAAATCCATCAATCAAGCTATCTGCTAGTGTTTCCATATTAACGACCTCCTTTTCAAAGGATTCATTGGATAAAGCTACCACTACGTTGTAACCATTCTTTCTTGCTACTTGTTCAATCCCATTAACAACCAGAGCAAAGAAATAGTGAACAACATCTGGGATGATTACCCCGATGGTTTTCGTTTTTCGGTTCTTCAAACTCAAGGCAATACTATTTGGACGATAACCATGAGACTTAGCAAAAGCCTTAATACGTTCTCGGGTTTCTTTCCCAATTTCATGACTGTCTTTAAGCGACTTTGAAACTGTTGATATCGAGACATTGAGCTCCTGAGCGATTTTTTTTAGGGTGATTTTATTTCGCATTTATTGCAACAAATTCGATCTTAATTATAAAAATTATTTTTTATAATAAATGATTCCAAAATTAAAAAAAAAGCCTAAAAACTTCTTAAACTGTAACATTTTCGGCCCTTAACTATAAGGTTGTAGTAAAAAATTATAAAATTTAATTGTAAAATAAGAGTAAATAGTACATAAAATTCATATGTTTGGGGTGTAAGTGTGTACAGTTAAACCAAAACAACAACATTTAAACATAACCATAATACTTTTTACTATAGCTATCTATTGCTAATCAGTTACTGGATTTTTCTCTGTTTTACTTTGGTTTTAAATTTAGTTTTAATTAGAAATTATTTAATTATAATTCATAAATGACTTAAAATAATCTTTAAAATAATATTACTATATGAAAAATTATTTAATAGTCTTTTTAATGTTTTTATTTACCCTCCAAGCTTTTAGTCAGCAGGTTAAGGGTACTATTACTTCGGATGGAGATCCTATTCCCGGTGTCAATATTATAAATACTGAAACAGGAGATGGAACGCTAACCGATTTCGATGGTAACTTTATCATAGAAAAAGTTTCTGATGGAGATGAAATTGAATTTAGTTATGTCGGATTTGCTACCCAAAGAGTAGTTTACTCTGGACAAACTGAATTATTCATTGAGTTGGAGGAGTCTAGTGAAAACCTTGAGGAGGTGATTGTAACAGGGTATGGCTCTCAAATTGCCAAAAACCTTTCTTCTTCAATTGTTAGAGTGGACGGTGAAAGTGTAAAAAATACTGCTCTAGGATCTTTTGAACAGGCCCTGCAAGGTAGAGCCGCAGGAGTTCAGGTAGTTACTGGATCAGGTATGTCTGGAGCTCAAACAAAAATCAGAATTCGTGGGGCTAATTCAGCTGTCGCATCTTCTGAGCCGTTATTTGTAATTGATGGTATCATTATGGAGGATGGAGGTTATTTGGATAGAAGTAACAATGTCGGATTTATGGATATAGATACTAACATGCTATCTAGCATAAACCCAAATGACATTCAATCAATGGAAATCTTAAAAGATGCTGCAGCAACTGCTATTTATGGTGCAAGAGGATCTAATGGGGTAATTTTAATTACTACAAAACAAGGTCAAGCAGGTGCTACAAAAATCGAAGCCACTTTTGATATTGGTTTATCTGAAACCACTAGAAAACTTGATTTTGTAAATGCAGAAGAATTTCTCACCCTTGCTCAAGAAGCTTGGTACAACGGTGGTAATGATCCTACCAAATTTTGGGATTCAAGTGGCGTTTTAGTTGACGGATTGACGAGAGGTCAAGCACTAGCAACTGATACTGACTGGCAAGACACAGCCCTTAGAACTGGGGTAGCCTATAGAGCAAATATTTCGGCTTCTGGTGGGGATGAAAAAACTAAATTTTTTGTAAGTGGTAACCTTTTAGATGAGGAGTCAATTTTTGTTGGAAACGAATATACAAGATTAAACGCGAGAACTAACTTAACTCATCAACTTAATAAAAAAGTTAGCATAGGTTCAAATATGAATTTCAGTTATGTTAATAATTCACCTGTACCAGTTCAAGGTGGTATAGGTAAATCAAATACTAATCTACCTATACACCCGGTTTATAAAGAAGACGGAACATATTTTAATGTTCTAAGAAATGCGAGAGCTGGGGTGGATTTATTTACAACTAACACAAAAAACAGAAGCTTCATTGCGAGTTGGTATATAAGATACCAAATAGCGAAGGGACTTGACTTTAGGACAGAATATGGCCTAAATAGTATATCCACAAATCAAAAGGCATATAGTGATGGCCGATTACGTGAATCTGGTGAAGCACAAGCATCTTCTTCCGCTTCGTCAAGGAATTCATGGAACTGGAAAAACTTACTTAATTATAGAAAAAGACTTGGGAATCACAATTTTGACGTTTTAGCAGGGGTCGAAGCCTCAAAGAGTAAATTTCATATTAATAACATGAAGGGTGTTGGATTTTCTAGTTCAACATTAAAAACACCTGCTGATGCAGCAGTTTTAACTCCAACATTTAATGAAAGTGCTTACACCTTTTTATCAGTGCTTTCAAGAGTAAACTATGATTATAAAGGAAAATATCTTATATCATTAACTGCTCGTAGAGATGGCTCTTCAAGATTTGGTAAAGACAGAAAGTGGGGTACTTTCCCCGCAGCCTCTCTGGGCTACAACATAAGCGAAGAAAACTTTTTCGAACCTTTAAAAAATGTTTTTAATTTCTTTAAAATTAAGGCAAGTTACGGTATATCTGGTAATGCTGAAATTGGAAATTATCTAAATGAGTCTAGATACTCTCAACAAAACTATAATTTACAAAACGGAATCACTTTATCTAACATTCCTGATGATGAATTAGGTTGGGAATCTGCTGCTCAAACCAACTTTGCAGTGAGTATGGAATTATTTGACGGGAAAATTAGAGCAGATTTTGATTATTATGAAAAAGTAACTTCTGATCTATTGCTTCCATTCCCTGTAAGTGCTATTACTGGTGTGAATAATGTAACTGCAAATATTGGTGAGTTAAAGAATAATGGTTTCGAAATTATATTAGGGGCAACTTTAGCCGATAAAGATGATCTTTCTTGGGATGTTGAACTTCAATTAGCAAGAAATACAAATGAAGTAACAGATTTGGGAGATAACCCAGATGGAATAAATATCCCAGGGTTTGGAAATACAGCTATTTATAGAGGAAAGCCAATTGGAATTCAAAGAATACCAGAATGGGGAGGAATTGATCCTGCCACTGGAGAAGATCTTTGGGTTCAACAATCAGATGGTATGTTACTAACCACAAGTCAAGTTGAAGGACAATTCAACTCTTTGAATGCATTTTTTAGTAATAACCAGATCCCTTTTGGAAAACCTTATCCCGATTTTACGGGTGGTTTTAGCACTGATTTAAGATATAAAAACTGGAGTGTTAGTGCTTTGTTATCTTTTGCTGTTGGACAAAATTATATTGCCTCAGGAGAAGTTATTAATTCCAAATACTTCGCTTCATCTATGGATTTGACTCCACTAAGGCATATGTTGGGTAGGTGGAGAAGTCCTGGTGATGTCACAAGTATTGGCCAACTTACTACTGATCCAACTGTTTGGACCAGAACCACTCAATACGTATCTGATGTAGATTATCTTAGATTAAGAGATTTTACATTTACTTATTCATTTGATATTCCTGAGGGGAGCCCAATTAAAGGTCTTGATCTATATACCAAACTAACAAACTTTTTAACATGGACTAATGCTCAACCTTGGATGTATGACCCTGAAAATCATGTTAGAGGTGGTAACACAAATTTGATGGACAAGTGGAAACAAGTTCCGCAGGCAAAAACTGTTAACATAGGTCTTAATCTAAAATTTTAAACTGATGGAAAATATAAAGAAATTTAAAATGAGAGGATTGTTTGTTAGTTTACTGACGTTAAGCCTTGTTTTTACTTCCTGTGAAGATTTTTTGGAAGAATATTCAACAATTGGTTTATCAGCAGATAAATTAACTGATATTAATGCGATGAATTCGCTTAATGCAGGAGCATATTCAAACATGCGTAATATCAATGCTTACGAACACATGCAGTCCACAACACTTGTTAGAGATGTTCTAATTAGGAGAAGTGCTAACTGGCAACCTTGGTTCACTTGGACAGATGCAGGAATGCCACAAATGTTTAATAGATATACAGTTGCATATAATGCATTCAATAAGGTAAATATGGTCTTAAATGCTGATATTGATAATATGTATGGAACCGCTGCAGAGAAAGCAAGTGCTAAGGGGGATGCATACTTTTTAAGAGCATTTTGTTATTTCCATCTGAACAATTGGTTCTCAAACCCAACAACTGGAAAATCTGTTCCGCTTGTTACAACAGTTATGGGAACAACTGATAGGGTTACTCAAGCTACACCTGCTGAGATTATGACTCAAGTAGAGGCTGACATTGAAGCGGCAAGAACAAACTTAGCAATCTCTGGAGGTATTACTTCTTATTCAGCTGCTACAGCAATGGCTGCAAAAATATATTTCTATCATGGGAAATATAATCTTGCATATGAAAGGGCTAACGAGGTAATAACAAGTGGAGGTTTCGCTCTTGAGCAAAACGTTGCTGATATTTACACAAAAGGTAATACTTCCGCAGAAGTAATTTTCTCGGTAATTACTAATAGAAGTGAAGATACATTTGGTTCAGCTTCAATTGGTTTTAATAATTATCAAGCTGATGATGCAAATGGTATAACCTCACTTAATCCAAATGGAGTACTTGGAAAGCTAAGAGCTGCTGATCCCAATGACAAAAGATTTACTGATTTGATGACTGAGAAAGATGGTGTTGTATATACAGATGGAAAATATCCTAATAACAATGTTGACTATATTGGAATAAGACTTGCCGAAATGTATCTTACAAGGGCAGAGTCAAATATTATGGTAAA
>CABXUL010000049.1 GCA_902515395.1 uncultured Bacteroidota bacterium
AATCAAAGGATTTAATTATGTATTAAAGATTAAATTTCTCAAGAAGATTATCAAGAATTAGAAGACTATCTTGAGAATCATTTTGCAACACATAAAGAAGCGTTCCCTCAAGAATCATTAAAAAAGTTCTAGTCTCAGAAATAGGATCATTATGATTTAATGCTTTGAAGGATTCTAAGATCTTAGGTTCAAATAATTTTAATAAATCCATCCTTTTATCATTTATTTGCCATCGAACACCATATATCACAGTAAAGAGTTTTTTTTCCTGCTGCCCTATATTTAGTGGTATCGATAGAATGTATTTTAATATTACTTTTGGGTGAGAGAGCTCTTGTAATGGATTAATCATATCTTTAAGTTTTTCTTTACTTATTTCGATTAATTTTTCTAAAAGTCCATTTTTGTTTTTAAAGTGTTTAAAAATTAATCCCTCTGAAACTCCTGCCTCTTTAGCTATTATGCTTGTTGATGTTCCATCATATCCAGTTTGTGCGAATAAATTAATTGCACTATTAATAATTTTTAACTCTTTTTCAGTCATAAGTGATTACTTACTTACAAATATACAAAAATTAGTTATTTTATTTACGTATTAAAGAATATATTAATGTTATTATCATAATTAGGTTTATATTTTTAAAATGAACAATTGACTATTTTAATATAAAATGAAACTATTTATAAATTATTCAAGTTTATGCATCTTAATAACACATATCTCACTTTTTTCTTGTTATGGATCATTCTACTGTGCATTTTGATATGGGTAAAAAGGAGTTAATGGAATATTATTCGGGTGGAATTGATTTTAAATCACACTTTCACCATTTAAATCTGACGTAAGAACAGCACTCATGAAGTTGAAAAATGGTCTAATAGCTCTGAAATGGGTATTAATCATAGAATGAAATTTAGTTGAGATTACTTCTTCGTTAGTAAATTTTTTAATAAAGATGTATTGTTTCTTTCTTATTAAATCAATGTTTGGGTGAGTTAAATTGAATCCTTTTGGAGAAGTTTTTAGTTCCTCACCTAAAATTGGACCCCACTTTTCCTTAAATTTTTTTTCATTTATTATTTTTCTTAATTGAATAGAATCAAATTCTAGCTCTTTACGAATACGAAACAAATCTGAAGGATTTGGACCCCAAAAACCAACTCCAAGAAAGCTGTTATTAGGTTCTATATGAATATAATAACCTCCCCTAAGAGTTGGTTTCTGTCGGTGTAACGCCATTCCAAAATGAGTTTTATATGGAGTTTTATTCTTGGAAAATCTAACATCCCTATATATTCTAAACATTTTAGCCTTTTCGATATTGTCGTGATCATTTAGTTTATTATTGACCTCTGAAAGAAACTCTTTCATCTCAAGTTCAAGGCTTTTAAAACGAATTCTATTTTTCTCAAACCAATCCCTGTTGTTGTTTTCAGATAATTCAGTGAAAAATGAAAAAACTTCTGGGTTTATAATATTTTCTGACATTGTTATATTAAAAGATTTAAATATTATCGTTTCCTTTTTTCCAAAACCTGAATAATATCCTCTAAACTTTTGTTTTTTGCCCGTAATAAGATTAGATAATGAAAAAATAAATCTGCCGCTTCTTCCTTAAAGAGTTTTTCGTTATCATTCATAGCCTCTATGACAGTTTCAACTGCCTCCTCTCCCACTTTCTGAGCCATTATATTTATCCCTTTATCAAACAAACTACTTACATAGCTTTTCTCCTGAGGATTTATTTCACGATCCTTAATTGTCCTTTGAAGTTCATCAATAAAACCAAGAGATGGAATATTTTCTTCGCCCCAACAGGTGTCTGTCCCTGTGTGACAAGTAGGCCCTTTAGGTTTGACTTTAATTAAAAAAGTATCTAGGTCACAATCAATTGCTATATCAACTAGGTAAAGGAAATTGCCGCTTTCCTCTCCTTTAGTCCATAACCTTTTCTTGCTTCTGCTATAAAAAGTCACTTTTCCAGAGTTTTGTGTTTTCTTTAAAGACTCTGCATTCATATAACCTAGCATCAATACTTTTTGGGTTTTTGAATCTTGAATAATTGCGGGCAAAAGCCCATCGGGGTTTTTGTTAAAATCAGCTGTTTTCATTGGTTATTCTAATCTCTATATTTTCCTGTTTTAATTTTTTTTTCAGATCTGGGATCTTAATTTCTCCATAGTGAAATACACTGGCAGCTAAGACTGCATCTGCTTTTCCTATTTTAAAAGCATCTACAAAATGATCGGTTGTTCCAGCTCCACCAGAAGCTATAATTGGAATATTAACCAAAAAAGAAAGCTCAGCCAATGTTTGATTGGCAAAACCATTTTTAGTACCATCATGATCCATTGAGGTAAAAAGGATTTCACCAGCACCCCTTTGTTCAACCTCTATAACCCAGTCTTTAAGTTCAATATGGGTGGGAACTTTACCGCCAACCAGATGAACCATCCAGCGACCATTTATATTTTTTGCATCAACCGCAACGACAACACATTGATTTCCAAATGATTTAGAAAGCTTGTTGATTAAATCAGGGGTTCTTACTGCTGCAGAATTAACCGCTATTTTATCTGCACCGTTTCGAAGTAATTTTTTTGCATCTGAGACACTACTCACACCACCTCCAACAGTAAATGGAATGTTTAATGCACCTGCAACACGTAGAACTAGGTCTGACAGGGTTTTGCGCTTTTGTTCTGTCGCTGAGATGTCTAAAAATACCAATTCGTCAGCTCCTTCCATTGTATAGCGCTTTGCAAGCTCTACAGGATCTCCTGCATCTCGTAAGTTGACAAAATTGACGCCTTTTACTGTTCTTCCATCTTTAATATCCAAACATGGAATAATTCTTTTAGTCAGCATATGTCAAGAATTTAATGTATTAAATTCGGATAATGTTTGCAAACTAATCTTCTTTTCGTAGATAGCCTTTCCAATTATCACGCCTTCACATCCTATTTCTAATAATTTAGGGAGTTCTGATTCATTGGAAACCCCTCCCGAAGCTATTAAATTTATATTAGGATTACCATTAATTAATCTTTCATATAAATCAAATGCAGGCCCCTTTAACATTCCGTCTTTACTGATGTCAGTACAGATAACATATTTGATCCCTTCTTTATGATACGACTCAACAAAGGGCTCTATATCTTGTTCTGATGTCTCCAGCCATCCACCAACAGCAATCTTGTCTCCTTTTACATCTGCTCCCAAAATTATCTTATCCTCACCGTATCGTTGAATCCATCGTTTGAATAAATCAGGGTTTTTTATGGCAATACTGCCACCCGTTATTTGATTTGCACCACAATCAAAAGCAATCCTCAAATCTTCATCTGATTTAATGCCACCACCAAAATCGATTTTTAAATTTGTTTTCGATGCTAAACATTGCAATACATTGTGATTGACAATACTTTTAGCCTTCGCTCCATCCAAATCCACCAAGTGTAGATATTCAAAACCATAATCCATATAAAGCATTGCCACCTCTAAGGGATCTTCATTATAAACCTTTTGGGTAGAATAATCCCCTTTAGACAGGCGTACGCACTTTCCTTCAATGATATCTATGGCAGGTATAATTCGCATTTTAAATCTTTAAAAAATTTTCTAATAATTGACTTCCAGCTTTGCTACTTTTTTCAGGATGAAATTGAACACCATAGAAGTTATTTTTCTTTATACCCACACTGTACTCTCCAGCATAATTACTTTTTGCAGAAGTTTCTGGCTCTATTGGAACAAAATAACTGTGAACTAAATACATGTAACATCCTTGTTCAATACCCTGAAATAAACCTGTATTGGAATGTGTAACAACATTCCATCCCATTTGAGGTACTTTTACTGTATTTGGGAACCTTATTACTTTAGTAGGGACTATACCCAGACCATTTGTTTCTCCTTCCTCTGTTTTGTCACACAGCAACTGCATACCAAGACATATACCAAGAACTGGCTGTTTTAGTTTAGGGATTAACTGGTCTAAACCGTGTTTTTTTAGCTTTTTCATCGCACTTATGGCCTCCCCTTGACCTGGAAAAATAACACGATCAGAAGCAGCAATGAGCTCGGAATTATTTGTCAAGATTGCATTAACACCAAGTCGTTCAAGAGCAAATTGAAGGCTTTTCACATTCCCAGCATCATAATCAATTATTATAGTATTCATTCTATAAGCTACCTTTAGTTGAGGGTAAAATCATTTTTTGTTCATCTCTTTTAATAGCCATTTTGATCGCTTTCGCAAAAGCTTTAAAAATAGCCTCGATTTTGTGGTGCTCGTTTATGCCCTCAGCTTTAATATTTAAATTAGCTTTAGCTCCATCAGCAAAAGATTTAAAAAAGTGGTAAAACATTTCTGTTGGCATTTCTCCAATCATTTCTCTTTTAAAATCTGCCTCCCATACCAGCCAGCTCCGTCCCCCAAAATCAATTGAAACCCTTGCCAAAGCATCATCCATCGGTAATGAAAATCCATAACGTTCTATACCTTTTTTGTTGCCCAATGCTTTAGAAAAGGCTTTTCCTAAAGATATGGCTGTATCCTCAATAGTATGGTGTTCATCTATTTCAAGAT
>CABXUL010000050.1 GCA_902515395.1 uncultured Bacteroidota bacterium
ACCCCGATAATAATCTCTCAAAATATAACAGTTTTGGTACTTTCTTATTATATATATAAGGAATGTTGGAAATCCTTAAACCAACTAAACTTCAGTCATAAATGTAAGGCTGTTGGTTCAGGTAGTTAAAGCTGTAAGAATTGCGATGGTAGTCCTTTATACATTTCGCTAACGCCCAACCATCATTCAACTTGCCGCGTAACTTTTTTTTAAATGTATAGGGGGGTGTTTAATTTAAGCCTTGCTATAAAGCTCGGCTTTAGCTGTTTAATAAAGGTGCATAAGCACCTAAAGTTATTTATTATGTAATTTATTTATATAGTTTTATAATTACTAATTTTAAAAAAAAGGGGTTATGTACCCCCTCTTAATTAAACAATATGAAAAAATACTTTATTGAAGGATTGCTTATTTTCTTGAGTGTTTTTGGAGCATTTGCTCTCGAATCATATAGGGAGAGTCTTTCAAAGGTTAAACTAAAAAATAAGCTTTTAAATCAATTACTTGTAAACATAAAAGAAGATTTAGGTCAGCTTGATGATGTGCAAAAAATCTTAGACCTGACATTGGAGTCATCACGGATTTTACTTGAAGACCATTTAAATAATAAAAAGAAATTGAACAAAGCTATAATAGCAGAAAAATTTTCTGATTTAAGAACAATGAATATATCTTTTTTCCCTCAATATGGAATTTATAATCAGTTATTATCATCTAACGGATTAGAAAATATTGAAGGAGAACTTCTAAAGAAAAAGCTTGTATATGTTTATGAATCTATGTTAATGAGAACAGCTGCCGCTGACCCTGTTTTAGATGAAATGAGATGGAAGTCATATATGGCATTATCAAATGAGATAATAGTTATTCCATCTGAAAAAATGAATAGAGAAATATCTTCAGATATTCCAATAACAATTCTTGAAGTACAAAATTATTTAATAAGTAATAATTATTATGAATCGAAAGATGTTCTGAATTTCTATAATCAAACTATTTTATATGTAAACCAATATAAGTCTGGTTTGAGAAATGTTAAAGGTGCTCTTGAAGAAATAGCTTTATTGATTGAAGATGAACTAAAATAAAATACTATTAAATATGCCAAGACCCAAAGGAGTACCTAACAAAATAACATCAGAGGTAAAAGAAAAACTACAATTACTTATAGATGAACTAATAGAGTCTTTAGAGATAAATAAGTTAGATACTAATCAGCGAATTAAAATGCTTCAAATATCATTACAATATACTTTACCAAGATTACAATCAATGGTTGTAAGAGATGAAGTTGAGGTAGATTTACCTCTCTTTGTAGAATAAAACATGAAGTAGCTGTTGAACAATTTCCCCCTTTTGTAGGTTTTGTTATTTTAGTAGTATGAAAAAGCTTATAATATTTTTGGTCTTATTTCCTTTTATTATTCATGGTCAAACTGAGAAGATATATAAATTCAAAGTAACAATTCTTTCGACCATGCTATCTGACTGGTATACAGGTGAGTGGGGCTTTTCTGCCTTAATTGAGGCTGATGACAAAAAGGTGCTTTTTGACACTGGCTCAAGAGAAAATACAGTTATTAATAATGCAAAGGAGCTTAAAATAGACCTCAATAATATTAGTAATGTATTTCTTAGTCATAATCACAAAGACCATACTGGTGGGCTAATAAATCTTAAAAATAATTTTTCTGACTCTTTTTCCAATGCTCATGTAGGTGATGGAATTTTTCTCAAAAGATTGACAAAAAACTTGATTCATACCTATATTCTTGATAATAAAAAAGAAATGGAAAATCTTGGTATAAATTTTATAAATCATAAATACCCCTCTCAAATTTTACCTGGAATATGGACTACAGGAGTAATTCAAAGAATTCACGATGAAAAAAACTGGAGTAAGACCGGAAAAATTATTGACACTAATGGAAATATAATTGAAGATAATATTCCCGAGGACCAATCATTATTTTTTGATACTAACAAAGGGATTATTTTAATTAGTGGATGCGGACATGCTGGAATTATTAATACAATAGAACATGTTAAAAAAATCCTTCCTGATAGACCAATTTACATGATTTTAGGTGGGTTCCATGTCCATAATCTTAATGATTCAAAATTAAAATGGACAGCAAATAATTTAAAAGAATCAGGAGTTCAGTATTTTATTGGAGCTCATTGCACAGGAATTAATTCAACATATAAATTAAGAAAATACATGGGTTTACCTTCTGATAAAGCGCTTGTTGGTTCAGTTGGAACGTATATTAATAATGATGGGGTTTTTCCAGGTAAGATGCAATAATGAATTATAAAAATCATTGGTTATTTAGCTGGGTAAATCCAACTATTGTAATATGCTTTATTATTGTGTTAATTCTAAGGTATTGTGACTATTACCAAATAAACACTAAAATTGACAGCAGAAAAGACTTGTAGCGAGTGTAATATTCAATTTAATATATTGTATAGCATTAGACATTTACAGCAACATTTTATTAAAAAAGAGTGGGTGTTTGCTTGTAGGAAGTGTCTACTAAAAGTCAAAAGAAACAATATCCATTACAAGTATGGTGGTACTTGGAAAAGCAGAATCTACGCCCTTTTGTAGGTTTTGTTATTTTAGTAGTATGAAAAAGCTAATTCTTGTTTTTTGCATCTGTTTGGTTACGTTTTCCTGTAGAAATGAAAATAAGGAACCATGGAACAATAATCAGCTAATTGACCCATTTGAATTATCGGAATCGATTATTCACAATAAATCATATTTAATTTATAGTATAGGCCCAGCCGCCATTATTAAGAATTCTATTGACATAGGTGAAACCAGACACGAAGAAAATTTAAATAAATTAAAAAAAAAACTTGCTTCAAATTCAAATAAAAGTGAGATAATTTTTTATTGTGGATGTTGTCCGTTTAACGATTGCCCAAATATAAGACCTGCTTTCTCACTTGCAAACAGTTTAGGATTTAAAAACCACAAGCTTCTCAATCTGGCTAACAATTTAAAATCAGATTGGATTGATAAGAATTACCCTATACAACAGATAGATTAGCAAAAAAACTTTAAACTAAATAATTGGCATATCCTCCTCTTTAAGTTCTGGTACTTCTAATCTTCTTTTGTAGGTTTTGTTATATTAGCAATTATTAACCATAAATTATTTAAAATGAGAAAAATTATTTTCCTATTTACTATACTACTAATAAATTTTAATGCCAACGCACAAGATGAAGATAAAGTTGTTCGATACAACTTTTACAAGGTAAATAAGGGTCACGAAAAAAGTTTTGAAAACCTTATGAAGACTTTTATTGCAGATAAAATGAAACGAGCAATTGAAGATGGATGTCGCGATATTTGGGTTTTTCGAAAAGTTAACCCACTTTCTGAAATGAGCAACCATATAACACACATGACTGTTGATGTTTATCAAAAAAGTAAACAGCCTTGTGAAGTTAATTTCTATGATCCAGTTGATGATATGGCTCCTGAGATAAACGAAGAATTAATGAATGTTCATAGGTCTAATCGAGAGCTTGTCTATTCAGCAATGTTGGCTGAAGTTGCGCAATTTAATAAGAGTGATACTCCATCAAAATATGCAATTACCAATTTTATGAGGGTTAATGATATCCCAAAATATTCTAAAAAGCATATTGAGTCTACTAAATCTATTTATGAAAAATACTCAAATAATCAATTTTGGGTTTCACATCCAAGGCTTGACCCAATTAGCTTTGCTGAAAACGAATGGAATTATATTACCGTTGACGGTTTTAAAAGCAAAGATGATGCAATGAAAACCTGGAGTGTTCCTAAAAAAGTTAGCTCCGAATCTAACAAAAAATATGGAACAAATTCAAGTATGAGAGTTATTAGGGATAGGATGGAATCTTCTTTAATAATGTATTTGAATTAATTTTTAAGTTAAGCCCTCCCAAGTGGAGGGTTTTTTATATTAGTGATATGAGACAATTAATTTTGATGTTGGGCTGCTTTATTATTTTTCCTTATTGTACTAAAGAGAAAGATTGCTTTGAGATTTCAAGAAAAGTTAAAGTTGATGAAAGGTTTTTTTTTATTGGGGAAGTATTAATATTGGGAGTATTGATGAGTTTAGTCCACCAGCTAAAACAGGAGAGGTCTCACAATCGGATTATAATTCATATTTAGTAGGAGACCTTTATTGTCCAAATTAATTTTTATAATAAAGAGGAATCTCCTCAATAAATGGTTTTCAAAACTCCTTTTGTAGGTATTGCTATGTTAATAGAAAAAAAGGAAAAAATGATACTTTCAATATTGTCAATTTGTATTGTTCATTTTTAACAGCAACCGCAACCTTTTTGATTCGTATAGTTTTTAGCTTTTTTAATTTTGCAAGAATACATTGGATTTTTAGCAAGAAATATCTCAGCTAACATTACATCAGAAATATTATTATCTGCACCAAATTTATTTCTTAAGATAGCTCCAAATTCTTGAATATCATATAGTTTATTTTCAAGGTTTAATGAATTACTATTGTTATCATTCATAATATATTTTTATTTAATTCAAAAGT
>CABXUL010000051.1 GCA_902515395.1 uncultured Bacteroidota bacterium
TGGAAGAATTATTTAAAATCTACACAATGGATTTATTTTAGTTCCTTCAACTAAAATAATTTAATATTTTAGCTACATGATTAAAAATACATTTTATATAGCTTTATTGCTATTGACATCTGGGTGCTCATCTGGTAAAGGTGAATTTGAATTGAAGGGCTCTGTCGATTTAAAAGATGGAGATATGGTTTATAGAATCGTAGCGGATTCAAACCAACAACCCAAGGTAATTGACTCTGTTGCTGTTAAAGCCGGAAGCTTTACCATGATTGGTGAATCGCCCTCACCAGATGTAAACTTCTTGTCATTACAAGGTCTAAATGGAAACTTTCCCTTTATACTTGAATCAGGAACCTTAAAAGTTAGTCTTTACAAGGATAGCCTAATTGCTTCAAAAGCTTATGGAACTGTTTCTAATGATGATTTTATGAAATACAAAGCTGAAACAAAAGTTTTTATATCATCAATGAACGCAATATCGAAGGACTTGCAGCAGGCCAGCTTGAATAGAGATTCACTTTTATTAGAAGACCTTCAAGAACAGTACAAAGATGTTCAGGATCAGGTTAGGGATTACGAGGTGAATTTTATTAAAAAAAATAATAACTCATACATTTCTGTTTTGATTCTCGAACGATTTTTAGTTAGCAAACAAATGAATATTGAGGAAGCTAAACCTATTTTTGATTTATTCTCTGATCGTTTAAAAACAAGTAAATCCGGTCAGAATCTTGAAAATATTATAAATGTGAAGCCAGATCCTGCAGAAGTTGGGCAGATTGCACCCGAATTTGAAGGGCCTGGACCAAAAGGAGAAATTTTAAGCCTTAAAGAAAACTTGGGTAAAATTACTATAATAGATTTTTGGGCATCATGGTGCCGACCTTGCAGGGTGGAAAACCCCAACCTAGTTAGAACATACAATAAATTTAAAGATAAAGGTCTAACTATAGTCGGTGTTTCTCTAGATCGCAATAAACCCAATTGGCTGAAAGCTATTGAAGATGACGGATTAAACTGGTCTCATGTCTCTAATTTAAAATATTGGAGTGACCCAATCGCCCAAATGTATCAGGTTAGGGCTATACCTGCAAGCTTCATTCTTGATAAAGAAGGTAGGATAATTGCCAAAAACTTAAGAGGCAATGCTTTAGATGAAAAAGTTAAAAAACTACTTGAAGAATAATCCTGGCTTTTTTAATTTAGTTTTTTAAAAAAATAGGCAGCAATTATAATGGTAGCTGCCAAAATAGATAGTGTAAAGGCTGAGGAAGATATTACATTTGGTTGAAATGCAATAGTAGCACAAAGTCCAGAAATTGCCCCTCCAAAGTGTGCAGTATGTCCTATGTTGTCTTGTTGCCTTTTCATGCCGTACAAAGTATAAATCAAATACAATGTAGCTATTACATAACCAGGTAATGGGATAGGAAAAAATAAAAAGGCGAGTTTCATGTCAGGATACAAGAGCACCGCGCTATATACAATGCCTGAAACTGCTCCACTTGCTCCTACTGCGGTGTAATCTTCTTGATTTTCATGGTATCTTAAGGATAAGTAGTTGCCTAAATAAAGACTAGAAAAATAAACAGCCAGAAACTTAATGGATCCAAGACTATAAACTACGTATCCAGCAAAAAAATAAAGCGAGAGCATGTTGAATAGTATGTGATTAAAATCTACGTGTAAAAAGCCTGAAGTCAGCATTCTAATTTGCTCACCTGCCTTAATTTTATCAACCTGAAACTTATACTTATCAAAAAATGATCGATTTCTAAATCCAGTTATAGAAGCCAATACGTTTGAAATAATTATAACAACTACAACAATTGGAAGTCCTTGCATAAAGCAAATATAGTATCTTTGAAAAAAAATAACGTTGCAAAGACTCGTCTATATCTTCGTTTATCCATTTATATATCTATTTGCCTCAATCCCCTTTGGTTTACTCTATATAGTATCTGATTTTTTAAGATTTTTCATCTACAATTTTTTGGGTTACAGAAAAAATATTGTTAGACAAAATATTAAGCTAGCATTTAAGGGTATATCAAATAAAAAACTAAGACAAATTGAAAAAAAATTTTACACTCATTTTTGTGATATTACTCTAGAGGCTTTAAAATCTCTCAAAATGAGTGAAAAAGAAATGAAAGAGAGATTTGTATTCAAAAATATTGAAGTCCTCAAACAATTTGAAGAAAAGAAACAAAGTATTATAATTATAATGGGGCATTACTCCAGTTGGGAGTGGATGCTTTCCCTAGGTTACTACATGTCTTTCAAGGGATATGGAATTTATACTCCATTGATGAATAAGTATCTTAATCAATTAGTTCAAAAAATCAGAAAAAAACACCATGGCTACTTAATTTCCCGTTATAGTGCTATCGAAACTATGAAGAAAAAAGACAAAGAGGGCGAGTTAGCTTTTTATGGATTTGCAAGTGATCAATCACCTAGACCCAAGCCAAATATTTATTGGAGAAATTTTTTAGGTGTTAAAGTCCCTGTTTTTATGGGAGCTGAATTAATTGCTCGTGAACTGAACTTTGCAATTGTTTATGCACGTGTCAACCGGATTAGAAGGGGTTATTATGAAGCCGAATTTAAATTATTAACGGAAAACCCAAGAAAGACAAAAAAATACGAAATAACCGATATTTTTACGACGTGGCTGGAAAAAGATATTTATAATGACCCCACCCAGTACCTATGGACGCACAATAGGTTCAAACACCGTCATAAAATTACTAGAAAAGATTAAAAAAATCCTTTAATTTCATTGACAAATCTATTTGCTAAAGACTGAGCGGCTTCTTCATTGTGAGCCTCAGTATATACCCTTATGATTGGCTCCGTATTTGATTTTCTTAAATGCACCCAAGCGGTTTCAAATTCAATTTTTACGCCGTCAATTGTAATGGGATTTTTATCCTTGTATTGATTTTTAATTTGCTTAAAAAGCTCATCCACATCCATATAACTAGATAATGCCACTTTGGCTTTACTCATGGCGTATTTAGGATAAGAAGCTTTTAGAGCCGAAACTTTTATTTCTTTTTCAACCAATAAACTCAAAAATAAAGCAATCCCCACCAAAGCATCTCGACCATAATGCAACTCGGGATATATAATACCACCATTTCCTTCCCCACCAATTACAGCATTTTCCGCTTTCATTTTTTCAACTACATTTAATTCACCCACGGCACTTGTAAAATACATTCCACCCTTAGATGTGGTTACATCAGCTAATGCCTTAGTTGAGGAAAGATTAGAAACGGTATTACCTGGACTATGCGTTAATACATAATCAGCACAAGAAACTAATGTATATTCTTCTCCAAACATTTCTCCAGTCTCGTCAACAAATGCCAATCTATCTACGTCTGGATCTACAACAATTCCAAAGTCAGCTTTCACCTCCACAACCTTTTGACATAATACAGAGAGATGTTCTTTTAGAGGCTCAGGATTATGTGGAAATAATCCGTTGGGGTCACAATATAAGGGAACCACTTCTACGCCCAAGGCGTCAAGTAATTGAGGAACCACGATTCCTCCAGTAGAATTTACAGCATCCAAAACCACCCTAAATCCTTTCTTCTGAATGGCTTTAGATTGAACCAATGAAAGCCCTAAAATCTTTTCTATGTGTCGCTCCATCATCGCCTCCACAGGCGATATTTTACCCAAATAGTTTATACCAACGTAATTGAAATCTTTATCCTCTGCAATTTTTAATATATCAATAACTGATTTCGAGCTAAGTATTTCACCATTATGATCAATAAATTTGAGGGCGTTCCAGTCTTTTGGGTTGTGGCTAGCAGTAATAATAATTCCAGCTTGTGCCTTTAATTCAATAACTGATATTTCAACAGTAGGGGTAGTTGATAAACCTAAATCAAAAACATCAATCCCACAAGCCACAAAAGTCTGATTTACTAATGATTGAATCATAGGACCCGATATTCTAGCATCTCTACCTACGACTACCCTAGGCTGAATGTTTAAATGACTTGACTTCAACCAACTTGCAAATGCAGAAACATATATTACAGTATCGAGTGGAGTCAAATTTTCATAAGGACTACCACCAATAGTACCTCTTATTCCTGAAATCGATTTAATTAAAGTCATATACAAATGTAGGGATTACTTAAATGCTTCTAAAAAAGATTTGTTCTAAAAATATTGTTCTTTAAATGAGTTTTTTGAAATAAAAGATCATAGGATTTATTTCATCTCTGTTGTTCTTGAATCCAAAGATTAAAAATTTTAAAAAATCAAAAA
>CABXUL010000052.1 GCA_902515395.1 uncultured Bacteroidota bacterium
ATTTGCTCAGGAAATTACAGGAACAGTAAGAACGCAGGATAAATATTCCAAAGCCATTCTTGAAATCAATGAAGGTTACCTCATTAATAATTTCACTGCATTTGATAAATACACTGCAGAAAATGGGAATTACACTGTTAACGGTAAAAAATTTACAAAAAATGAAATTAGAGAGGGATTTTCATCGGATCACATTTATTTTAAAAACATCAAGATGTCTTCTTTTGTAGAAACAACTTTTTATGATGAAAACAACAACAATCAAGTTTGGAGCCATCAATGGGGTAGGGTGGAATCTATTTCAAAAAGAACAAATAAAAATGAAGCTATCCCGGTCAATGTCTCATTCAAATGGGTTGATGGAAAAATTGTCAGTGCCAGTTGGATTTTTGATCCATCTATCAAAATTCAAGAAATAGTGGCTTCTCAAAAATAATTCTAATGACTAACTGGTCACCGTTCTTTTTTTGCTAAGTTGACTATAGCCCTCCCAAGTGGAGGGTTTTTTATTACAATTCTGGCATATCCTCCTCTCTAAGTTCTGGCACTTCTAAGCCCCTTAAATAAGTTAAACTAACATTTATAGATGAGTGTCCCATTGCCTTTTGAAGCTTGGTTATACTTCCTGTTCTTTTAAAGATATCTATGGCTCCAGAGTGCCTAAATGAGTAAATGGTTACTCCTGTTCCAATATCAGGATTAAGTCGCTTAAACCGCCTCCACAACAGCGAAAAATAGCCTTTAGTATAAGGCTCAATATCATTAGAAAATATATTAAAGTCAAGGTCTCTTTTTACAAGTATTTCTCTTATATATTTAGGTACTGGAACAATCCTAATTCTCCTTGATTTAACCCTTTTGCCAGAAAGTTTTATATAAGTTAAGTCTTCATTAAAGTCCATCCATTTAAGATTCCTTATTTCATGATGGGGGCGTAAAAGGCATCCATAAGTCAACAGGCAACAAACATATAAGTTTTCATTGTAATTCTTGATTTTTAAAAGTAACTCTCTTATGTTATTAATTGGGCAATGAAGTACTTCTTGTTGTTTGCGAGACTTAGATTTTGACAACTCAATCGGAAACCCTCTGTTGTGTATATAGTTTACCAATACATTTAAATGTCTTCTTATTGTATTATAGCTTGTATTGTTTTTATATTGAAGTGGAATTGATTCAATAAAGGTGGAACTAATATTTCCTTTACTTTTTAATTCACTCCTCATTAATCTTGACAATTGATATAACATTTTATGATAAGAATCAGATAAAGGTTCTGATAGTTTACTGTCAATTAGTTTATCAAAGAGTTTGATTTTTGAAATAGGTTTTGTGAGTGAGTAATTATTTGAGATAACATATTCATAAACCTCTTTAGCGAGTTTAGTTGTCAATGTCATTCTCTTTTTTTCTGGATATGAATTTGGATATAAAGAAGAGGCAATTAAACGACCGCTGAACAATCTGTAGCGTTTACTATTTAGTTTAAAATCAATATAATATTTACCATCTGAACGTTTACAGACTTTAGGAAATGTAAGGCAATTATTTGGCACTTTTTTGGCAATTTACAAGTTGAACAAATAATCACTTCTTGTAAATCACTCTAAACATTAGTGGAGAAGATGGGACTCGAACCCACGACCTCTTGACTGCCAGTCTTTAGCTCATCTGAGCTAAACACATGATTTAAAGCACTTTAAGATATTCTATAAATAATGTCTGTCAAAAGTGTGTCAAAAATGAGTATAAAGTATCCTAAAATTAAGTCTAATAGTAAGAATCGTTTATAAATTAATATTCAAGAAAAATTATTTACAGCTTAACTCTTGTTAGATACATGTCAGTAGTCATATATAAATAATTGTAATCATTATCAAAATTACAATTAGAGGTCCTTTCAGAGGTTTTTATGGTTCCAAGATGCTCTCCATCTTTTGAAATTATCAATACTCCTCCGGGGCCTGTACTGAAAATTGCTCCGCTGGGATGAACTTTAAGTCCATCAAAATTCCCTATGTATTTTTTCGATAATTCCTTTCCATCAAAAAAAACTTTAGGGTTTTTTACTCCATCAGGTAATATTTCATAAGACATAATTATTGGATTATTTGGGTCAGAATTTGAAACATATAATGTTTTTTGGTCTTTTGATATTCCAATCCCATTTGGTCGTGTTAAATTTTTAATCACTAACGAAAGTACTCCCGATTTTGTAAATTTAAATACTCCATTAAATGGTAGTTCCTTTAATTCATCGTTATCCTTTTTTAATAATCCTCCTGGGGGGTCAGTAAAAAATAAATCTCCATTTTCTGCATAAACTAAATCATTTGGACTATTGAAAAGATTCCCTTTGAAATTATCAATTATTGGGATGAATTTTTTTTCAAAAAAATCACTTAATCTTGAGACTCTTCTATCTCCTACCATACACAATACTAATTGTCCCTCCTCATTTATTACTAAGCCATTAGACCCCTTTTTTGTATTATTGGGAACGATTCCAGTATATCCACTTGGTTCCATAAAAACCTTTAAACCATCAGATTCATCCCATTTATAGATTTTATTACTTGGTACATCAGAAAATAAAATTGCATTAAGTTCGTTAACCCACACTGGTCCTTCAGACCATTCAAATCCTTCAGCAAGTATTTCAATTTCATTATCTATTGAAATAAACTTACTCATTTCGGGGTTTAACTGCTCGATTGAGCCAATAGTCCTTTTTTCCTGAGCATTTGTGATTGTTAGAACTATTAAGCACTTTAGTATAATAAACAGTATTTTTTTCATTTAACTAAAATAACAAAACCTACAAAAGGGGGTAGAAGTACCAGAACTTAAAGAGGAGGATATGCCAGAGTTGAAATAAAAAACCCTCCGCTTGGGAGGGGATTAACTTTATTTATTAGCAGCAATTTCCATGTTCAGTGCTGTACTATCAAAGAAACAAAGCATTTTAATTACTTTTCCCTTTTCCCACTGAAAATCAAAATGCGCTTTATTTGAATATCCAATACCTGTCACATTACCAGTTCCTGTCCAAGTAAACCAACTATTAGTCCAGGTATCACCTTTGTTTTCTCCACCACTAAAGTAATTAGTATGAGCATAAGCATCAATAATTTCAATATTATTAAAAATCATGTGATGAGACTTAAAAGCTTCTTTTACCTCTTTACCTGTCATTTTGCTGTTATTGACATGTACTTCCGCATCATCATTTAACATTTCGTCCCATAATCCATGCTTATTTGTAGCATAATCTTCATGAAAATCCAGAGCAATCTTAGTCAATTTATCATTGTCTTTAATTGTACCTGTTTGTTGAGCGTATAAGTTTGTGAGAGCAACACTCAGTAAACTTAGAATAAATAATTTTTTCATTTTTTAAATAATTTATAGTTAATAATTGCTAATATAACAAAACCTAAAAAAGGAGTATAATTTTTGTTATTAAACACCTTCAATTATAGCTAAACTTCTGATGACAGTATCTTCTGGGTTTTCGCCAAGCTCTTTGAGAGCGTTTTGATAATCTTCACTATTATAACAGTCTAAAGCATCTTGAAGACTATTAAACTCAACAAGTGCTGCATACATTAATTCTTTTCCTTGAATCATTTTGGTGGGTTCACCCATACCAACAGGCTTAAAATTTCCAGTGTTATTTTTTATTTCCTTTTCAGCGATAGCAGTGTATTTTTCAAGGTATTTATTCCATTTTTCAGGATTTTTTATCTCTAAAACTTGACCAGACCAATATCCTTTTTTCATTTTAAATAATTTATGGTTAATAAGCTGCTAATATAACAAAACCTACAAAAGGGGGTAGAAGTACAAGAACTTAAAGAGGAGGATATACCTTTAATTTCAAAAACCTCCTCCATCAGATAAGGTAGGTAAGTATCTAAACCTATTTGTCAATGTGTTGTGAACGGAATCCAGTTACATCATAAAAATGGTTAATTCTCGTTACCTTCCCATCTTTATTAAACCTTAGTTGTGCAAACCATTTATGAGTAACTTCTTTTTTACTCTCAGAGTGAGTGTGGTACCAGTTCCCGTAAATTCTGATATTATCAGGAGATGAAGAGGTTTTGGCATCATATCTAAAGGTATTTCCACCTGCATATATTGCATTTTTGAAAGAATGGTTTTCATATATTGCTAAAAACCCCTTTATAGCATCTGAAACTTCATTGAAGGAAATACTTTGATTCAATAATTT
>CABXUL010000053.1 GCA_902515395.1 uncultured Bacteroidota bacterium
AACGAGAGTAGCGTTGATGTCACTGAGACATGTAATCTTCTTATTGATAAACTTTATAAGACAAAAAGAGAAATATACGAGAATTTAACCGCTTGGCAACGGGTTCAAATGTCTAGACACCCTTCTCGCCCATATACTCTAGACTATATCAAAGCTTTATGTGGAGATTCTTTTCTTGAACTGCACGGTGATAGAAACTTTTCCGATGACAAAGCAATGATTGGAGGGCTAGGTAAGATTGATAACCAAACTTTCATGTTTATAGGTACCCAAAAGGGCTTTAACACTAAAACCAGACAATACAGGAATTTTGGTATGGCAAAACCAGAGGGATATCGAAAGGCTTTAAGATTAATGAAAACCGCCGAGAAATTTGGATTACCTATCATCTCATTAGTTGACACACCAGGAGCTTACCCAGGAATCGAAGCTGAAGAAAGGGGACAGGGTCAGGCTATTGCTAATAATATCTACCAGATGATGAATATAAAAACTCCAATTATTGTTACAGTTATTGGAGAAGGAGCCTCTGGAGGCGCATTAGGAATTGGGGTTGGAGATCTTGTCTTCATGTTAGAAAACACATGGTATTCTGTTATTTCTCCTGAATCTTGTTCTTCCATTTTATGGAGAAGCTGGGAATACAAGGAGATTGCTGCAAATGCCCTGAAATTGACTGCTGCCGACATGTTGGAGGCTAATCTAATTGATAAGATCATTAAAGAGCCGCTAGGAGGAGCACATTATGATCGAGAATTAACATTTAATACAGTAAAAAAGGAATTAGTTAGTTCTTTCAGAAAATTGTACAAACTTGACTCTGATAAATTAATTCAGTTACGTAGAGAGAAGTTTTCTAAAATGGGTTCTTTCTACGGTTAGTTTTTCATTGTTTTTTTTCTTTATTAACAAGTTTTATTTTTAATCAACAATTCATTTGTTGATTCTTGTAAGATAAGTGTTCTAAAATTTTCCGCTGATTAACCCAGAAACCTTTTACATTCGCAAAATGGAGAAAAGTAAATCAATAAAAATAAATAAACAAAAGCCTGGAACTGTAATTAGCCTTCAGCAGGGGAAAGTGCCCCCTCAGGCGCTTGATCTCGAGGAGGCAGTTATAGGGGCTATGTTGATAGATAAAAAAGGAGTTGATGAAGTAATTGACCTTCTCCAGCCTGACGCTTTCTATAAAACGGCTCACCAAAATATTTTTGAGTCAATTCTAAATCTTTTTCAGAATTCCCAACCGATAGATTTACTAACTGTTTCTGCAGATTTGAAAAAAAATGGGAAGCTAGAGAGTGTAGGAGGAGATTATTATTTAGTTCAATTAACTCAAAAAGTAGCCTCCTCTGCACATATTGAATTTCACGCTAGAATCATTCTACAAAAGTTTATTCAACGAAGTCTTATACGTATTTCAAACGAGATAATTGAATCCTCATATAAGGATTCAACTGACGTTTTTGATTTGTTAGATGAAGCAGAGTCAAAGCTCTACGATATCGCTCAAGGAAATATTAAAAAATCTTCTGATACTGCACAAAACCTTGTAATGTTAGCCAAAAAGAAAATTGAGGAAATTGCAAATAAGGATGGTTTGAGTGGAATCTCAACTGGATTTGAAAAACTTGATACTCTAACTTCAGGCTGGCAACCGAGCGATCTTATTATTATAGCTGCCCGTCCCGGTATGGGTAAAACAGCTCTAACACTTTCGATGGCGAGGAATATAGCAGTTACCAAGCAAGTCCCTGTGGCGTTCTTTTCCCTCGAGATGTCATCTGTACAGCTAATTACTAGACTAATTTCCGCCGAAACTGGACTTTCCTCGGAAAAGTTGAGAACTGGGAAATTAGCTGATCATGAGTGGAAACAATTAAATGTCAAAGTAGGTGATTTGGAAAAAGCTCCCTTGTATATTGATGACACCCCTGCTTTGTCGATTTTTGACCTTAGGGCGAAGGCTAGAAGATTAGCCTCTCAACACAAAATTAAATTAATCGTTGTTGATTATTTGCAGTTAATGACAGCTGGGAATAATAATAAGGCTGGTAACCGTGAACAAGAAATATCAATGATTTCAAGAAATTTAAAATCATTAGCTAAGGAATTGGATATACCAATTATTGCCCTTTCACAATTATCTAGGGCTGTGGAAACAAGAGGAGGGACCAAACGTCCCCAGCTTTCAGACCTTAGGGAGTCAGGAGCCATCGAACAGGATGCAGATATCGTTTCTTTTATTTATCGTCCCGAGTATTATCAAATAGAGGAGTGGGACGATGAGGAACATTCATCATCTATCGGACAAGCGGAGTTCATTGTCGCTAAACATCGAAATGGTGGATTAGATAACATTCGAATGAAATTTATAGGTCAGTTAGGAAAATTTGAGGATTTACAGTCAGTTGATTCTTCCTTTGAGTACCAATCAAAAATGAATGAAGACGAAAATTCTAAAATTGATACATTGTCCAATCCAGATGATGCTTTTGACATCCCTAATGAGGGAGATGAGGACAATATTCCTTTTTAAAATTCCAATTATATTTTAATTCCAATTTCATCTAGATAATGTGATAATTTCGCTGCATTTTCGAATTGTACAGAATTAATACCTATTTCAATTGCAGCCAAAACATTTCTGAGATTGTCATCAATGAATAGGGATTCTTCAGCTTTCATGTTGTAACGATTCAGAGCTAATCGATAAATTTCAGGAAAAGGCTTTCTTGTCTTTTCCTTTCCAGACACAATAATCCCTTCGAAACGATGTAAAAAATCAAAACGTTCTAGTGCTACTGGGAAAGTTTCTGCACTCCAATTTGTTAAGGCAATAACTCTATATGCAGGGTGTTCAAAAAATTTTTCCAGAATTTCAACTGTTTCTTGATTAGATTCTCCAAGCATATCTTTCCATCGGCCATAATACATTCTTATCCATTCTTCATATTGTGGAAATATTTTTACTCGATCCTCAGTCGCTTGTTGAAGTGAATATCCAGCATCTTGATTTTCATTCCAATCATTTGTACAGATTTCGTTAAAAAACCATTCCATCTTTTTGTTGTCTCCATTAAAAACATCGAGATAAACATAAGCTGGATTCCAGTCGATTAAGACACCTCCTAAATCGAAAATGATATTTTTAATTTTTTTCATTTTTAGATTAATTTTGTTTTTGTCCAGACAGCATTAAAAAACTTTTGAGAAATTTATCAATCCCCCCATTCATGACGTTTTCTACGTCGTTGGTTTCCGAATTAGTTCGGACATCTTTGACTAACTTATAGGGATGCATGACATAGTTTCTAATTTGAGAACCCCATTCTATTTTCTTTTTGGATGCTTCGATCTCATCTCGAGCCTGAAGCTTTTTTTGAAGCTCAATTTCATAAAGCTGAGATTTTAATAGCTGCATGGCCTTGTTTTTGTTTTCCAATTGAGAGCGCGTCTCAGAATTTTCAATTATAATCCCAGTAGGTTCATGTCTTAATCGAACTGCGGTTTCTACTTTGTTTACATTTTGCCCTCCTGCACCGCTGGATCGCATTGTCTCCCAACTAATATCTGAGAGGTTAACTATTATTTCAATGGAATCATCAACCAGTGGATATACATAAACAGAGGCAAATGATGTATGCCTTTTACCATTGCTATCAAAAGGAGATATTCGCACTAATCTGTGAACCCCGTTTTCCCCTTTGAGCCATCCAAATCCATACTCACCATTAATTTCTATTGTAACAGTTTTAATCCCGGCGATATCCCCTGGCTGATGGTTTAACTCTTTTACTGAGAACCTGTTTTTTTCAGCCCACATGAGGTACATACGCATCAACATTTCCACCCAGTCACAGCTCTCTGTTCCACCAGCGCCAGCTGTGATTTGAAGTACAGCACTTAGGGAGTCTCCTTCTTCAGAAAGCATGTTACGGAATTCAATGTTTTCCAAATGATCAAAAGCTTCGATAATTTTTTTCTCTACTTCCTTTTCCGAAACTTCACCCGTTTTATAAAATTCGATCAGAACCTCTAAGTCATCTTTTTTTATCCTTAATTCTTCATAACCCTCTACCCATTTTTTAAGGTTTCTGATTTCACGCATCAATAACTCTGCTTTCTGGGCATCATTCCAAAAATTTGGATCAATCGTTTTTTCCTCTAGATTTATA
>CABXUL010000054.1 GCA_902515395.1 uncultured Bacteroidota bacterium
ACCACTGGTTCCGTATTTTCCAAACTCATATTTATATCCACCACCGGTTTGCATAAGAAAATAATTCCACCATGACTGATTTTGAATTGGAATATCAACTATCATGGTCATGGTCCATCCTACAACTGGAATATTAATAGCCGAGGCAAAATTCAATCTATCTCCGTTTCCATCAAAATAAATATGACCCCCATCTGATGCACTGAAAGATGTATTTCCGTGAAATGTAGCATGGTTATTACTTCCAGATAAGTCTAGCCAGTTAGATCCAGAGCCAGAGTATGAGTTTGAATTATTTGCATCTAAATCCAGTATCAGCTCATCAGTTAATTCTACTACATTGTTTACTGATAATGTAAAAGCTTTGGCAAAATCAGTTGTGCCATCATTTACATTTACATAAATATTGTATGATGTTTTAGTCTCATAATCGATAGTTGAACTTGTAAGAAGAGTTGTTCCACTTATTGTAAAACTTCCATTGTCATCATCTTGTGCATCTCCACTACTGGCAAGTGTATAGGTTAAAATTCCATTTTGATTCATTCCCGTTGACGAGAAATTACCAATAGTTGTACCTATGGATGTGTTTTCAGTTACTGTATTACTCGAAATAGATATGTTTCTAGGATTTTGATAGTAAGCATAGTTGTTTGCAATTTCTTGATCAGTAAGGGCTCTATTGTATACTCTTACTGAATACAACCTCCCATTATAATAATGCCCATGGCCGCTTAGAAATCCAATGCTAGCCGCACCATTTGTAAACCCTGGATTAGATGTACTATTCCCTCCAGATCCAAGTATTGAATTACCATTGAGAAATACCTGGCGTCTGTTACTTCCCGAAGGTTTTGACCTTAATATTACATGTGCTTTTTGATTTAAAATATTAACCGCACCATTTATTCTATTTGTGCCACCACAACAACCACCCACATCATAATAAATATTGTTATTACCCCAAGGCATGTGAGAATTAATTCCATAAGCATAAGCATCACCACCGTTCCCTTTAAAGTTAATTATAGTCTGGTTTGTAATTGTAGTATTCATTAATACTATTTCAATAGTGTGGTTAGTCTGGGATAATCCAAATGAGTTAGAAGGAGGACCGGTCATTCCGTCATTACCGTCAAAAACAAAATATCCATCATTATTGTATGTAGCTGTATTAATATTAAAGTCCTTATTATTTCCACTTGTGTCATTCCATGTACTTCCACTCCCACTGAAGGAGGAAGGGTCAGACGCATCAAGATTTAAAACCAATCCGTTTGTGGTGACTTGCGCATCAAGATGTGTTAACGCGAGTGAGAAAAAAAACACTATACTTTTTCTTAACATTCCTTTTTAATTAAAAATATACATCCAACCTTCTTCAACTGTGGTCTCATCACCTCTGTCGATTATATAGTAATAAGGTCCTGAGGGTAATAAATTTCCATTTTTATCCTTCCCATCCCAATTGTTTTTATAACTCCACGACTCATACACTACATTCCAATTAGTGGAATAAACCTTGACATTAGCCGATGGATACTTTTCTATATTTACTATTCTCCATTTGGATTCTACTCCAGGCTGATTGGGGGTAAGTAACTCTGATACAAACAGCGGGATTACTTCTTCTCCTTTCTGGTTTTTGACCGGATCCTCTGGGAAGCCGTCATTATTGTCATCTGGATCAGCATTATCTCCTATACCATCTCCATCTGTATCTATTGACTCGCTAGGATCATTAGGGAAAGCATCACGATCATCTGGTACTCCGTCGTTATCTGAATCATAATCATAATAATCTGCTATACCGTCTCCATCTGAGTCAGCACAAGCATTTTCATTATATGGCCATAGATCCTCTTCATCCAAACAACCATCGTTATCATCATCAGGATCTACGCAATCTGGAATTAAGTCATTATCAAAATCAGATGGGATAAAGAATTTTCTAATCGGATTTGACCCGCACTCTATCTCCACCAGGTCACTATACCCATCTCCATCATCATCCTCATCGGTATTATTACCAATACCGTCACTATCGGTATCAAGCCACTCAGAGGGGTCTAATGGGAAAGCATCTTTTCTATCAATAACATTATCGTTATCATCATCCTTATCTAGATTATTACCAATACCATCACCATCGGTATCTAGCCACTCTTTAGAATTAAGCGGGAATGCATCTTCAGTATCAAGATAACCATCGTTGTCATCATCAGTATCTGCGTTATTACCCATACCATCAAGATCGGTATCGAACCACTCAGATGAATCTAATGGGAAATAGTCATCTCCATTTCGATAACCATCATTATCATTGTCAGAATCACAAACATCTCCAATTCCATCACCATCAACATCAGATTGTTTTGGGTTTGGAATACGTGGACAATTATCTTTTGAATTGATAATCCCATCATTGTCATAGTCGTTCGGATTTTCAGTTGGCGTTTGATTTTGATTATTATTATTTTGATTCTCCGTGGGGTCCTCCTGATTTGTTTGAGTTTCCGCACAACCATTTGATCCAACTTCAGTTCCAACTCGAGTATTTAAACAATAATCTAAGTAGTCTGCAACACCATCGTAATCCGAATCAATTTGATCTCTACTACAGCCATTTTGATCTACCGTTGTTCCTGAAACAGTATTTGGACATAAATCTCTAGCATCAATAACTCCATCATTATCTCCATCACAATTAGTACAAGTGGTGTTATATGGCTGAAGATGACTTGCAGGGAATCCTTGCATGTCGAAAATTGAATTATAAACTGGTGTTACCTCGAATAATTCATTTCCATTGGGAGCGCCAGAGAGGGTAAAATTAATTTTATATGTATCCAGAGTTCCAGAGACAGAATCAGGTAGGGGAGTACTTAATGTTGCAGCTCCTCCAGAAACTGAAAGATGGAAAACGTTATACTTAAGAGGCGTATTATAAGGCGGCTGATCTGATCCATTAACAGGCTCAGAGAATTTAACTGTTATCTCATTTAGTGCAGAATTAACCGATACACCGTCAATTATTGGTGGGTTATAATTTAAAGTAACTTCATTGTTAGACTGATTCTGGTATGCTCTAAGACCATCACTGTCATAAATGTTAGAATCACCATTTGGTTTTACAGTAATTTTCTCCTGACCATTGTATTTCCCATTAAGCGAATAGGTAAGTTTGTAAAAATTCCCATCCTTAACTATAGAAGTAGGGTAACTACTTGATAATGTGGCATTTCCCCCTGCAATGTAAAGCCTCAAATCATTTGTGTTCAGATCTCCTGTTCCATCACTATTTGTAAAGACTGGTTTACTAAACCTCACTTTAATAAAATCATTTCCAGGTGTAATTCTGGTTTCTTTTATGATTGGATTTTTAGAAACCGTCATATTAATAGTATTACTTTTCCCTTTTATTGTGTAGGAACATGTTCCCGTTGGACCAGCACTATATGGCATCTCCATGGCACAAACAACATCATAATTATTTGTTATAACTCCTGGAGAGTATGATTTAGATGATCCAGACTGTTTTAATTCACTGTTTACATACCATTTAAAAGTCTGATTTGAGTTAAATTCTGCAGTTGAAGTTACCGTAAATGAAGCCTGTTCAAAATCAGCAATTGATGTTCCTAAATCAGAAACAATTGAGATGCCTTGGAGGCTAATATTATTATCAGTGAAAAATTCTATTCCGGTATTATTACCCTCATTATTTGAGTTTGGTCCAGCAGTAACTGTTGTTGTAGAGGAAAAGTTTATGTCTTTAACTGATGTGTAATCTATGCATATTGAATTATTTCCAAGATCAATAATTGCTTGAGTTCCAGTAGA
>CABXUL010000055.1 GCA_902515395.1 uncultured Bacteroidota bacterium
GAATCAGAATTTAAGCTTTACAAAACTAGCGAAGACATTATTCCTTTGAAAAAAACCTCAGAAACAATTGGAAAATGCTGTCAATTAGGTAAAGCTATGTCAAAGCTTACCGGTGGTCTAAGTGATGTTTATTTAACACAAAGCGAATTAAATACGGATGGGTCATATACTGTTTTTTTTGTTAGTATGTTCTCAATTGGCTTTGATACTGAGTTAACACAGTTTGGAGTTGAAAATCCTACTTCAAAAATTTCAAGTTTTAACTTAGCAAACGAGGAAAAGTTTAACCTTCTTCATGAATTAATGATTCAAGGATATAAGGAGTTTAAAGCTCATCCAATTGTAAAAAAAATAATGTATGCTGACATTTCGCATGTTTTAGAAGGTGGAAAAAATGAGGGAGATAAATTACTCTTAAGATTCCATAATAAACGAATTGTTAAATATGTTTCATTTCAATTATTTAATGCAGAAACCGGTGACAAAACATCTGGACGTCCTATTTTTTCAAAATTTATAGGTCAACTTTTTGGGTCTACTGAAATAATTGATACAAATAATTAACTAATTAAATAACTCATTAAAATCTCTTTTCATAATTAATCTATTATCATTTTTCAAAGAAAAATTCATAGCAATTAAAAAAGAATCAATGCGAAGTCTTCTGTTACTTAAATTATTACTGATTTTTAATTGCATAAATGTAGCAGCACAACTAACGACCTTTGTTTCCGATAAAGCATCTGAATACCGAAAAATCTCCGTCGATGAATACATCAGTAGGGTAAAGGCCGGTTGGATTGGTCAAATGGCTGGTGTAGGTTGGGGAGCGCCTACAGAATTCAAATGGAAAGGCGAGATTATACCTGAGTATGATATGCCCGAATGGACCCCCGGAATGATCAACCAGTTCAACCAGGATGACATATTCGTTGAAATGACCTTCCTTAGGTCCCTCGAAAAATATGGCTTTGACCTAGATATCAGGGATGCAGGAATTGATTTTGCAAACAGCAGGTACTGGACTGCACATGCAAACTACAGGGGTAGGGACAATCTGAGGGGAGGCATTGCACCACCCTGGTCAGGCCATCCAAAGTATAATGAGCATGCCGATGATATCGATTACCAGATCGAGGCTGATTATGCGGGACTTATCTCTCCTGGTATGCCGGCCATGGCAGTAGGACTGGGGAATATTTTTGGGCGACTAATGAATTACGGTGATGGATTGTATGGGGGGAATTTTGTTGCAGGGATGTATGCGGAGGCTTTCTTTGAAGATGATGTTGAAAAGATTATTCTAGCAGGGCTGAAATGTATACCGGAGGGCTCACAATACCATGAGGCCATCACGGATGTTATCAGCCAGTATCGTCAAAACCCAGGGGACTGGGTAAAGGCTTGGGAGTTTATCAATAAGAAGTACCATCTTGATCCTGAATACAGGAAGTTCTCCTGCGGCTCCGGGCAGCAGGAATTCAATATTGATGCCAAGATAAATGGAACTTATATTGCCATGGGAATGCTTTATGGACAGAGGGACATGGATAAGACAATTATTATTTCAACACGCTGCGGTCAGGATTCGGATTGTAATCCTTCCAATGCTGCCGGAATCCTTGCAACATCCATGGGTTTTGAGAACCTCCCGCAGAAATACACCGACTCACTGAAATATGATATCAAATTCCTGTCCACGGATTATAATTTCAGGGAATTGATAGATGTATCGGAAAAGCTGGCAAGGGAAACCGTTAAAAGAATGGGAGGGAAAATCGAGCAAGAGAGTGACGGGAAGGAGTATTTCCTCATTCCCGTTATTGAACCGGATCCTGGTGAACTTGTTCAAAGCTGGGATTCAGATAGTGAAATTGAGGATGTTTACTTCACAGACAAGGAAGTATCCAGGATAAGCTATCCGCCAAACTCAGGCAGGAATCATATAACAGTCTGGAAAACTGCAGGTCCTTTCATGAGGAAGGACCTTACTTCAGTTCAACTTTTAGATGTAGCATTCGATCTAGAAAAGGATCTCAATTCTGCAATATGGGAGGAAATGCCTTTTGGAAATGGATCTAGTATCTGGATTGCAGACCTAGGGATGTTTTATCGTCTGTGGAGAGACAATGCAGTAGCCTATTTGGTTACGGAAGTATACTCCAGGAATGATCAGGAGGCAATGCTGTATTTCGGGGCAGACGAAGGTGTTAAAATCTGGTTGAACGGCGCTGTGATATCAGAGAAAAAAGAGGGAGACGGTTTTGAACCCAATGAAAATCAAGTCAATATTAATCTATCAAAAGGTTGGAATTTATTGCTTGTCAAGTCGTTGCAAAGCTCCGGCAGTTGGCAATTTGCATCTGTTATCTGTGATCCTAACGGGAATCCACTTGATGAACTGAAATACAGATAAAACATATCTTGGGAGTAAACCCAAATATTTTAATTTCAGGAAAGCATTTTAAAACTGTTCAATATCAAATAAATAACTTAGTATTTTAAGATGGAGAAGATGGTACTTAGCCTGAAGTAAATACTCAAATTATTTCAAAATGAAAAAAAACTTATTAATATTTATATTATTAATCGAAACAGTTATCCTTTTTGGGTGTAAGGAGAATAAATCCATAGAGCAACCTAATATACTATTCGCATTAGGAGACGATTGGTCATGGCCACATGCAAGCATAGCCTACGAAATGTCCATACCCGGTAGCGACAACGTTATTAAAACACCCAATTTTGATCGTATAGCCCGTGAGGGGGTTCTTTTTAAAAACGCCTTTTGCAGTGCTCCCTCCTGCGGTCCTTCAAGATCAGCAATTCTAACTGGTAGAAACATGTGGGAACTTGAAACCGGAGCAAACTTACGGGGTGTCTTCCCCAACAAGTTTGGTGTTTATACTGACGCTCTTGAAGAAGCAGGTTATCATGTAGGACATATCGAAAAAGGATGTACACCAATGAAATTTATTGATGGAAGGACTGATCCTGCAGGGCATAAATTTAAAGACTTTAAAGAGTTTATGGACAAACGCGATGATGACAAACCTTTCTGCTTCTGGTTTGGTAGCCACGATGCTCATCGAGCATACAAAAAAGATAGTGGAGTGGAAAGTGGAATGAATCCAAAAGATGTTGCCGTTCCTGCTTATCTTCCCGACGATGAGGTGATTCGAAAGGATATATGTGATTATTATTTCGAGGTAGAGCGTTTTGACCAAAGACTTGGCAAGATGCTTACTCTCATTGAGGAGCGAGGTGAACTCGAAAATACCCTCGTTGTAATTTCCGGAGATAACGGTCTCCCTTTCCCGCGTAGTAAGGTTGAAATTTATGATGCAGGCACCCATGTTCCACTAGTAATCTCCTGGCCAGCAGTAATTAAAGGCGGTCGCTTTGTGGATGATTTTGTCAACCTTGCCGAGCTAGGACCAACATTTATGGAAGCAGCAGGATTAAAACCACTTAAAACCATGACCACAAAGAGTTTTATAAATGTATTAATGTCTCAAAAGCAGGGCCAGGTCGATTCAAAACGCAATAAGACATTCACCGGCAGGGGATACCATGATTTCCAGTGTCGTACAGACGACACCGGTTATCCTTCTCGTGCACTTCGAACTGCAGATTTTCTCTACATAAGGAACTACGAACCCAACAGATGGCCATCAGGCGATCCAATTGCATTCAGAGAAAATAGAGGGAAATAC
>CABXUL010000056.1 GCA_902515395.1 uncultured Bacteroidota bacterium
GTTGAAATATATTTTTTAATATTTCTTAAAAATAATGCATCCATTTACATCCCCAAATCCAAAACTTGCTTTTGCAATAATATTTAGTTTTTTTGGAGTCATTTTAGTTGGGATTTTTTCTTTTGAGATTAATTTTAAAATATCAGGGTGGACTTCTTTACAATTTATATTTGGAAAAATAAATTGATGTTTTAACTGTAGAACTGTTGCAACACTTTCTATTGCTCCTGCAGCTGCTAAACAATGTCCAATCATTGACTTTAATGAATTTATTATTGGGAATTCTTTTCCTTTTCTTTGCAATGCTTTTGTCCAGTTTTCTATTTCCAATGGGTCTTTAATTGTTGCTGTCAAATGTCCGTTAATAGCATCTATTTCAGTACTTTTTGTATTAGCATCTTTCATTGCATCTGTAATACATTTTTGGACAGCTTGTGGATTTGGAGCAGTTAACGTTCCTCCACTTCTTTGTCCTCCAGAATTGATATTTCCTCCTAAAACCTCTGCATAAATACTTGCTTTTCTTTCTAAGGCACTTTCTAAAGATTCTAACACCAAGGCCCCAGCACCACTTCCAGGCACAAAACCAGACGCTTCTGCACTCATTGGTTTTGATCCTTTTTCTGGTGTTTCGTTATGGTTATAGGTCATCACTCTCATTGCATCAAATCCTCCCCAAATATAAGCGCCATCGTCACTGCAACTCCCAACTAACATTCTTAATGCTTTTCCTGATTTTACACGTTCAAAGCCCATTAATAAGGCTTCTGTACCTGTAGAACAAGCAGATGAATTTGTGGTTACTTGATTTCCTAGTCCCAGAATCCCTCCTAAATAGGCGCTAATTCCACTTGCCATAGTTTGTAATACCACCGTACTTCCAAGACGTCTTACTTTATGGTTGTCTAACTTATAAATTGCTTCTCTGAATTTTTCAACTCCTGATGTCCCTGAACCAAAAACCATTCCTGAATCATAATCAGTCTTTGAGTTTTTATCAATTATAAATCCAGCATCTTGCCAAGCATCCATCCCTGCGATGCATCCATATAAAATTCCAGCACTTTCAAATCCACGTAATTGTAATGGTGTTAGGTATTGGTTTTTCAATTCTTCACCAATAGCTGGAATTCCACCAATACAACAGGAAAATTTTAAATCTTTCAGTTTTTGATGAAAGGTAACCCCGGACCTTCCTTTTTGTATGGCTTTCAAGAAGTTGTTAAGACCAACCGCATTTGGGGCAACTACACCCATCCCAGTAATTACTACTCTATGTTTATTCATCCATCAGTTTGAGCATTCCCGATATGGTTCCTTTGCAAACTAACTCATTTTTCTCATTAAACAGCTGAACATTACATTTTAGTTTATTGAATCTAAAATATATTTTCTCTGAGACTACCTCCACACGTTCCTTTGGTTTAACAGTTAAAAAAAAGTCTATATTAGAAGAAGTGAGTGCTATTAGCGGCTTTTTTATTTCAGAAAATTCATCTTTTAAGAGATAAATTCCTAAACAGACCAAGCCTATTTGCGCCATAACTTCAGTTAAAATAACTCCTGGAGTTATTGGGTTATCTTTAAAATGACCTTTATAAAAATATTCATCATTTTTAAAGGTATGGTAACCTTTGACTCCATTTTCTGAGATATAAGTTAGTTCCTCAACAAATAAAAAGGGTGCTTGGTAGGGTAAATGCTTTATAATCGTTTCTATTTTCAATTAATAAAAAATCTATTTTGGTTATTCTTAGTTTTTAAATTTATTATAAGTGTCTCAAATTCTTAGAAATTGGATAAACTCAGTTAGCTAATGTGCTCTCCTCCATCAACAGGGATAATAGTTCCATTAATCCATGCCGCTTCATCCTTAGATAATAAATATACAACGTTAGCAATATCATCTGGTAGTGTTAACCTATTGAAAGGATTGCGCAGCAATGAGTGTTTTTTTATATCTTCACTTGCTGGGATCATTCTTAAAGAAGCTGTATTTGTAATTCCAGCCTGAATACAGTTAGCTCTAATTCCAAATTGAGCATATTCTAAAGCTATACTTCTTGTAATAGCTTCTATGGTTACTTTCGCGGCAGAAACAGCTGCATAACTTTTCCAAGCTTTACTATTGCCTTCACTCGTAAAGCTTACCACTCGAGCATCTTTTGAAAATAGTTTTGCTTCAAAAACAGATTTCACCCAATCATACAAACTAATTCCCATTGCTTGAATTGTTAATTGAAAATCGTCTGTTTGTAATATTGGGATTGAATCGGAAACCATAGGTTTTAAATTTCCTTTAGCAAGACTATGCACCAATATTTTTATTTTACCTTTCTCCAGTTTTCTTTTTAAATTTTCTATTAACAATATTCTCTTTTCTGGATGAATAGCATCTATATTATAATTTACAAAAGCTACTGCTTCTTGAGTGATTTTTTTAAAATCTTTCTCTATTTGACCTAACTGCGATTTAGAGTTTCTGTGAACAATACAAATATTCATTCCGTGTTTGGCCAATTTTTTTGCTGTAGCTAAACCCAATCCACTTGATCCTCCTAGGATTAATGCCCATTCCTTTTTGTTTTTAAATTCTTTTACCATTCTAATAATATTCTTTGTGCTGAAAACCCTGGTCCGAAACTAAGCATTAGACCCTTTTCTCCCCGTTGTCTATCACCATCCATAAATCGTTCTAAAACATATAAAACAGTTGCACTTGACATGTTGCCGTACAATTTTAAAACTTCTTTTGTGTCATCAATATTTTTACCCAATGACTTAAATAAACCTTCGACAGTGGTTACTATTTTCTTTCCTCCTGGATGGAAAATCAAATGATTTATATCCTCAATTCTTAAGTTATTCCGTTCTAAAAAAGGGTGAATAATCATTGGAAAATGATTTGAAATAGTTTCTGGAACCTTTTTGTCTAAAATCATTTCTAATCCTGTATTTACCAATTTAAAACCCATTACATCAATAGAATCATAAAAATGATACATAGCTTCATCTATTAAGTTAGGTCCTTTATCTTGTTCATAAGATGATAAAATAACACTTGCGGCTCCATCTCCAAATATTGCAGCACTCACAATATTTGCCATGGAAAAATTTTCAAGTTGAAAGGTTGCAGTCGGTGCTTCAACAGAAATAACAGCAGCCCGTTTATTTGGATTTGCTTTTAAAAAGTTTTTCGCATAAATGATTCCTGAAACTCCCGCAACACAACCCATTTCTGTAACAGGAAGCCTAATAATATCTTGTCTCATTTGCAAACTATTGATTAAATATGCATCTACCGAAGGAATCATAATTCCTGTGCAGCTAACTGTAATTATATAATCAATATCTATAGGCTGTAAGTCAACTTTTTTTAAAGATTTTTGCAATGATTGTTCTGCAAGTTTTATTATTTCTCGGACATAAATATTATTCTTTTCCTCAAAAGACGAATTAAAAAAAACTTCATCTGCTTCCATTATTGAGTAACGTCTTTCTACGCCTGCCCCTTCAAAAAGTTTTAAAACTTTTCTTTGAAACCTCGTTTCCTGACCTTTCATCCAATGTTTCACAAAAGGAATTATCTCTTTAGTTTCTCTATTGTATTTTGGTAATTGCTTTGCTACGGATAATATTTTTATACTCATAAAAATTACTGTAAGATGAATAATTTTTTTACTTAATAAAATCCTTTTTTAGAATCCAT
>CABXUL010000057.1 GCA_902515395.1 uncultured Bacteroidota bacterium
ATTTAAGATTAAATAATTCCACTCTTCTTCTTGAGTGTTTTTATTTGAAACATAATTATCTGGAGTAATACCTCCACCACCATAAACAGTTCTTCCACTTGTAGTTTTAAAAGCAAGACTATCTATTATGGGGATTTTTTTTTCATCGGCCATCTCTCCGTTTTCGAAACGATTATTTAAATCTTCATAATAATCTTTTCGGCCATTATTGGAATATGGTTTTTGAATAGATCTACCACTAGGAGTATAATATTTCGCAATTGTTAGTCTTACAGCATCTCCTCCACCAAGGGGCATTTGCTTTTGGACCAAACCTTTTCCAAATGTTCGTCTACCGATAATCCAACCTCTATCATTGTCCTGAACAGCGCCTGCAACAATTTCACTGGCTGAGGCAGATTGTTCATTTACTAAAATAATAAGTCCTCCCTCCTGGAAAACCCCATCTCCTTTAGCAAATGATTTTTCTTCCTTCCCCATATTTGTTTTTGTGATTACAATTGTTTGATTCTTACTCAAAAATGCATTTGAAATTTGCTTTGCAGAATGAAGATAGCCTCCTGGGTTATCTCTTAAGTCTAAAATCATTTTATTCATCCCTTTACCCATTAAATTTTGTATAGCCAATTCAAATTCGTCAAAAGTTGTTTGTGAAAAGCGGTTGATTTTAATGTAGCCAATAGAATCATTAATCATGTAATGGGATTCAACACTTTGTAAGGGAACTTTACCACGCTTTAAGCTGATGTCAACAATAAGGTCTTCAGACTTTCTATATAATTTGAGATTAACATCAGTTCCTGGTTTTCCTTTGAGTATACTCATTATTTTATTGGCAGAATATTTTTTTTGGAACAATGTATCTTGATTAGCCACTAATATTCTATCGCCAGCCATCAGACCTGCTTTCTCGCTGGGACCGTCTTTTATAACTCTTATTACAGTAACTGTATCCCTTACCAGAAAAAAGCTAACTCCAATACCATAAAAATTACCTTGCATATTTTCAACAATCATTTGCCTTTCAAAAGATGGAATATAGACAGAATGAGGATCCAGTCTCTCTACAATATCTTCGATTACAATTCCAACTAGGCTATCTGTATTAATTTTTTCAACGTAATCATTTTCAATATATGTTAAAAGGCGCTCTAATCGATTCACACTAGATCCCCCCGAATCCACAATAGTTAGTAACTCTTTTTCATTGCCCAATAAATAACCGATCAAAATGGAAAGAGCTACAACTAAAAAAAGGACAAAATTATTTTTCATTTATTATATCAATTATTTTTAAACTATTTAATGACCAATTTGTTCAAAATTACTCCTGCTTTTTTCAGAAATATAAGCCCTGAGTCATCTTTATATTTTTTAGAATAGACTACTCTTTTAATTCCAGCTTGGTGAATTAGTTTACTACATTCCCTGCATGGTGAAAGGGTAAGATATAGTGTGGCACCGACACAAGATTGCGTAGAAGCTGCAACCTTCAAAATTGCATTTGCTTCAGCATGAAGCACATACCATTTTGTATAGTTTTCCTCATCCTCACATGGATTCTCAAATCCAGAGGGGGTACCATTATATCCATCTGAAATAATCATTCTGTCTTTTACTATTAGCGCGCCAACCTTTTTGCGATGACAATGCGATAGTTCTCCCCATGTGCGGGCCATCTTTAGATAGGCCAAATCATATCTTTTTTGCTTATCAATTGACATAATTACGAATATAATTTATTTTCTAATCAGCTAGTGGATTAATTAGTTATAATGGCCAATTTTCAACTGTCATTGAAATAGCTTGAGACAAAATCAATGCTGCAACAATCAATTCCCATTTTTGGATTTTAAAACCGAAAACTCTAAAAACTAAAAAATTAATCAATAGCATTGACAAAACGATTATCAATTGAGCGAACTCAACACCTAAAGCAAACTCCAAGAGTGATATTGCCGCATTTTCATCGTCAATAGAGATCATCCTAAAATATCTTCCAAAACCAAATCCGTGAATTATTCCAAAAAATAATGTAATTGAGTTGATCCAGCTTGCTTTGGAAACAGTATTTCTTTGTTTAAATAGAACAGATAGGCAGGTAATGCCTATAGTTATTGGTATTAAAAACTCTACCCACTTTCCATCCACCAAAATCCATTTAAAATTACTTGCAAAGAGGGATAATGTATGACCAAGTGTAAAAATACTTACCCAAATTAGAAGTTTTTGCCATTCCCGAAACATAAATGGTAGAGTTAATGCAATTAAGAAATAAAAATGATCTAATCCACTTGGATCTAATACATGGTCAAAGCCTAACTTAAAATAAAACCAAAAGTTTTCCATTTATTATTTATTTATTAATGTCTCGTATGCCTTTTGAACTTCTCTAAACTTTTCTTCTGCACCTCTAATCATGGCGGGATCTTGACCTCTAATCTTGTCTGGATGATATTTTTTAACCATTTTTCGATAGGCAGTTTTGATTTCATCTTGGCTAGCATTTGATTCAACTTCTAGAATCTTATAAGCGTTATCTTTATTTTTAACGAACATAGCTTTAATACTTTCAAAATCTGGTAAATGCAAACGTAAACCAGAGGCAATTTGAGAAAGTTTTTGTAATTCTGAATCCGAAACACTTCCGTCGGAGTTAGCTATTCCAAATAAGAAATGAAGTATTTGAAGGCGGGTTTCATAACGTGTTTGTTGGACAAAAACTTGAGTTATTTGATCCAGGTGCTGAACTTCTTTTTTAATCTCTATATTAAAGGATTTAAAAATAGAATCAGCACGATCTTTGCCATATTGAGCTATAAAAAAATTTCTCACGAAACTTAATTCTTTTTGTTCGATTTTTCCATCAGCTTTTATAATCATTGCAGAAAGTGCCAATAAATTTAACTCAAATTTTTCGGGTCTAATTGAGTATGAGCTAGTTCTTACACTAAATGAATTTTTTGACAGAAACTCAATAAAACTACCTATAAAAAAGCCAATAATCGCACCAGGAAACCTCAAAAATGAATAGCCTAAAATAGCAGCAAACCACTTAATCATAGATGAATTTTCAAAATGTAAAGATACGAATGTCAATAAAAAATAGATTGACCTATCCTTTTAAAAAACAAGTTTTTATCTTTGTAGAAAAATAATATTATGTATCCAGCTGAAATCGTAAAACCCATGAAAGATGAGCTAACTAGTATTGGGTTTGATCAATTATTATCTAGTGAGGCAGTTGAGAATAGTTTATCTAAGCCTGGGACGACGTTGGTAGTTGTAAACTCAGTATGTGGTTGTGCAGCGGCAAACGCACGCCCCGCTGTTAAAATTTCCCTTGGAAATAAAAAAACTCCAGATAATTTAGTAACCGTTTTTGCAGGAGTGGATCGTGAAGCAACTGATGCTGCTCGCGCTAAAATGATTCCATTTCCACCTTCCTCGCCTAGCTTAGCTTTATTTAAAGACGGAGAATTGGTTCATATGATTGAACGTCACCACATTGAAGGTAGAACGGCAGTTCTAATCGCTGAGAACTTGACAGGAGCCTATGATGAGTTTTGTGGCTAAATAAATCTTTTCGTAAAATTTTTATTATTCCTTTTCGTGAAAAAAATAATTTCATATCCATTCACGATTATTTATTATGCTCTTTTT
>CABXUL010000058.1 GCA_902515395.1 uncultured Bacteroidota bacterium
GGATTTTAAAGTTTTAGCATCTAAAACCTACAGTTATAATTCCAACTGGGTCAATAAACTTCGTAATGCTATCAATTTGTCATCCAAGGTTTTACTTCAATTAGATGTAGAATATTCAAGCTTTTTAGCTGATCAAATTTTGACCTTCATTGAAGATTTTAAAATTGATAAACTTGATGGAGTTGGTTCTCATGGACATACAGTTTTTCACAAACCTGATGAAGGTTTTACTTATCAAATTGGAAATTTACCTTTAATCGCTGATAAAATTAAAAAGCCTTTGATTTGCGATTTTAGGGTTCAAGATGTATTTCTTGGAGGACAAGGGGCACCTTTGGTTCCAATTGGAGATAAATATTTATTTAAAGATTATGATGGTTGCCTAAATCTAGGTGGTTTTTCAAATATTACAATTAAAAAAGGGACTAAACTTATTGCATATGATATTTGTGCATTAAATACAATTTTAAACTCACTTGCTAACCAATTAAACTTGGATTATGATGATGGGGGTAAACAGGCTAAAAAAGGGAAATTAATAGATAATTTATACCGTGAATTAGAACACATAGCTTTCTACAAGTTAAAACCCCGAAAATCATTGGGCATTGAATGGGTGAAACAAAACTTACAAACCATTTTGAAAAAGTATTCAAACAAACCAGTTGAGGATTTATTATGCACTTATACGACTCACTCGGCCAATCAGATTGCAAAAAATCTTAATAATATTTCTTCAGTTTTGGTCACTGGAGGTGGAACCTACAATAGTTTTTTAATTGCTAAAATTAGGCAAATGACTGATTGTGATATAATTATTCCAAGTACAGATATAGTTAATCATAAAGAAGCAATAATTTTTGCATTTTTATCTGTGCTCAAAATGAGGGGTGAAGTAAATTGTTTTGCAAGTGTTACAGGATCAAAACACGACCACTCTAGCGGAAAAATATTTTTTCCAAATTCAATTATTGATTGAGATAATTCATATTTTAGAAATCAATAGTCAATATTAATAATTTTTCCCATTAGATGGAAATCGTTCTTATTACTTTATTTTTTTTAGGATATTTAGCCATAACACTTGAGCATACTATAAAAATAGATAAGCTTATTCCTGCACTAAGTATGATGGCAGTATTATGGGCTGTTGTTTCTATCTATCACCTTCCTGTTTTTGAGGTTGATATTATATCAAAACAACTTATCCCTTCTCACATTGATGATTTGCTTTTACATCATTTAGGAAAGACTGCTGAAATCTTAGTATTCCTTTTAGGTGCTATGACCATAGTAGAGATTATCGATTATTTTAATGGGTTTGCAACAATTAAAAATTATATCAAGACAAAATCCAAAAAAGGTTTGCTGTTTATTTTTTCAGGTCTCGCTTTTTTGCTTTCTGCAATTATTGATAACCTTACAGCAACAATTGTATTAATAACAATTCTTCAAAAAGTTATCATTGTTCGTAATACTAGAATATGGTTTGCAGGCCTAATTATTATTTCTGCAAATGCTGGAGGAGCTTGGTCGCCAATTGGAGATGTAACTACTACAATGCTTTGGATTGGGGATAAGGTTACGACAGGAAAATTAATTTTGAATTTATTTATTCCATCTGTTATTTGTATGATTGTCCCAGTTCTAGTTGCAACTCGCTTACCTGCTTTTAGAGGGAATCTTTCTATTGATATTGGAAAAAAAGATACAGGTCATCAGGTCCACAAATATGGCTCAACGATGCTATATCTTGGGCTGTCTGCTATTATTTTTGTTCCTATTTTTAAAATATTAACTCATCTTCCTCCTTATGTTGGAATGATGCTATCTCTTTCAGTTGTTGCTGCTTTTGCGGAAATTTTCAGTAATTCAAAAATAAATATCACATCAATTGATGAGGATCACGAAAAATATTCTAGTCACAGCCCTGTGCACAGTTCTCTTTCAAAGATTGAATTACCTAGTATATTATTTTTCTTAGGAATTTTAATGGCTGTTGCTGCATTAGAGTCCTTAGGAATGCTATTTGAGTTTGCTGAGACAATTAACAATACAATACCAAATACTGATTTAGTGGTAATACTTTTAGGTTTTGGCTCTGCAATAATTGACAACGTTCCTTTAGTTGCAGCTAGCATGGGAATGTTCTCACAGTTGATCGATGATCCATTATGGCATTTTATTGCTTTTTCAGCTGGAACTGGTGGAAGTATGCTAATTATTGGTTCAGCCGCTGGTGTTGTGGCAATGGGTATGGAAAAAATTGACTTTTTCTGGTATCTTAAAAAAATCTCATGGCTCGCACTTGTTGGCTTTATTTCTGGATCTTTAACTTTTATACTGATGAGAGACTTTATTATATAATTAATTAAAATTTTTTAAATTATAAAACGTTATTATTATAAAGATTAATTTAGTGTAAATGAAACTAGATCAAGAAGCTCCGTTACAAATTGAAAAAACAATTTCTCTTATTGAATTAGTTCAAGAAGGAGGCCTAGGGGGACAAATTATTATTGGTCTTCTTTTTATATTATTGATCAGTGTTATTTATATTTATTTTGAACGCCTTTTTGCTATCAAATCTGCCTCTAAGCTTAATAGTAATTTTATGGCTCAAATCAAAACTTATGTTTTAAACAATAAAATTGACGGTGCTCAAGCCCTCTGTTTGAGCGAAAATAAACCTGTTGCTAGATTAGTTGCAAAGGGACTTTCAAGAATTGGTCGTCCCCTAGAAGATATTAGCACTACTATTGAGAATGCCGGTAGACTTGAGGTTTATAAATTAGAAAAAAATGTCAGTATTCTTGCCACTATTGCAGGAGCTGCTCCAATGATTGGATTTTTAGGAACAGTTATTGGTATGATTCTTTCCATTTTTGAAATTTCCAATGCAGGAGGAAATATCGATATGCAATTACTAGCTAGTGGTCTCTACACTGCAATGACAACTACAGTTGCTGGATTGATTGTTGGTATTTTAGGCTACATTACTTACAACCATTTAGTTGTAAAAACCAATAAGGTAGTTTATCAAATGGAAGCCACGTCCCTAGAGTTTTTTGATTTGCTCAACGAACCTGCTTAAAATGAATTTGAAAGGTAGAAATAAAATTACCCCGGAATTCAGTATGTCTTCCATGACAGATATTGTTTTTCTTCTGCTTATTTTCTTTATGATTGCTTCTACTCTAGCAAAAAATCTTGACACCATTGATGTAAAGCTCCCCCAGGCAAAGGGTAAAACTGAAAACAGAAATACTATAGCTGTAACTATTAACAATAGCAACCAATACTTTATTGACTCTAAACAGGTCTCAAAAATAAATATTGAGAGTAAATTGATTGAAAGATTAAAAGAGATTAAAACCCCCGCAATTGTATTAAGAGCAGAGCAGAAGGTTCCTATTGATCAGGTTATTTTCATAATGAATTTTGCAAATAAAAACGGTATAAAGATTGTTTTGGCAGTTAACTCCCAATGAAATATTTCAAAACAGCTCATGAGAAAAAATCAGCAATCATTACCACTTTGATTACTACTCTGCTGAT
>CABXUL010000059.1 GCA_902515395.1 uncultured Bacteroidota bacterium
ACCAGTTACCGTAAAAAACTCTAAATCCTCTAAGGTTTTTTTTGGGATATTCCCCATCTATTTTTTTAAATTAGCTAAGCAAAATTAATAAAATCATGTTGGTAAGGATACATCCTCATTGGAAAATTCTATTACAAGAAACTTTTGACGATCCTTATTTTAATTCATTAATTAGCTTTGTAAAAAAAGCCTACCAAAAAGGACAATGCTATCCTCCAGGTAAATTAATTTTTAATGCATTCGATCAATGTCCTCCAAAGCAAACAAGAGTCGTTCTTCTTGGCCAGGATCCTTATCATGGACAAGGGCAAGCACATGGTTTTTGCTTTTCTGTTCCTAAAGAGGTGGCGCATCCACCTTCATTAATTAATATTTTTAAGGAGTTAACCAAAGACATTGGTTGTGATTACCCAAAAAATGGTGAACTTTCTTCTTGGGCAAAACAAGGTGTATTATTACTCAATTCTACCCTAACCGTAGCTGCCGGAAAGGCAGGTAGCCACCAGGGGAAGGGTTGGGAATTTTTTACTGACAGAGTTATCAAAACCCTTTCGAATAATTTTGAAGGTATTGTTTTCATGCTTTGGGGTGGATATGCAAAGCAAAAAATAAAATTAATAAACGCCCAAAAACATTTGATTTTAACCGCTGGTCATCCATCTCCACTTAGCGCAAATAGAGGCTATTGGTTTGGTAATAAACACTTTAGCAAGTGTAATGAATACTTGGTTTCTAAAGGAAAAACACCCATCGAATGGAATAGAGTGATTTAACCACCAACTCGCTTTACATCGTGTCCCATTTTTTTTAGTAGCTCCATTATTTTATCACGTAAATTCCCTTGAATAATTATTTCCCCGTTTTTGATAGTGCCTCCGACACCTACAGCATTCTTAAGAGTTTTACCTAATTTTTTTAACTCTTGACTACTCCCTTGAAATCCTTTAATAAGTGTAACAACCTTTCCCGCTCTTTTTTTTCGACTATAGTGTGCTTCCAAAAACTGTTTCTTTTTCTTTGGTGACTTAGGAGTGTAATGGTTTGGTTCAGATTCGAGATTATCAAATTTAAAACTGGCTAAGTCTTCAAGACTATATAGTTTTTTTGCCATTATTTAATTTTTACATGTTTATTATTATAAAACTTTAATGTATAAATAAATTTATGTTTGTTAATATCTGAAGTTGTTTAATCTTCATTGGGTTAGTAGTGCTGTTTAATTATTATTATATAACCATTATAATAAAAACTCTATTTTACATAATATTAATTATAGAATTACTATTTTATTAAAATATTAGTTGAGAGGTTATTAACTAATATAGAAAATTCTCCTTTTTCGACTACTTTTTCATTTTTATTATTATAATAGCCAAGACTATTTATTGGTAAGGAAAAATTAATTGATTTTGATTCACCGGATTTAATAAAAATTCGTTTGAAGTCACGTAGTCTTTTTACATCTGGTGTGATTTCTGCAAATAAGTCTGAAGAATAAAGCTGTACAACCTCATATCCATCGACTTTACCGTTATTATGCAATTCGATATTTATCTGTATTGTATCAGATAATGATTCGTATACTTTCCTATTTGTAGATAAATTTGAATAACTAAATTTTGAATAACTTAATCCGTATCCAAAATCGTATAAGTTTTTTACCTTTCCTACATAATCATATGCTCCCTGATTATTATTCTGTATTTCGGATGGTTTGTAGTAGTATGCTAATAATGAATTAGGGAAAGCAGGGTATGTATATGGTAATTTTCCTGACGGATTGATCTTACCAGATAATATATCAGCTAATGCGTCTCCCCCATGATTTCCTGGTAAATATATATTAATAATTCCGTCCATAAGTGGCTCAAAATCAGTAATTAACCTTGGCCTACCTGAATTGATTATTAATATGATTGGTTTCCCGGTTTTACTTAATTCACGTGCTAATTTTGATTGCAGTTTATGTATGTTTAAATCGTTTAAATCTCCAGGCTTTTCGGTATATGAATTTTCACCCAGGCATAAAAGAATAATATCTGACTTTCTACCTTCATCTACAGCTTTTTTGATATTTACCTCTTTCATTTCAAAATAGCTACCCTCCTCATTGTAGGTAACTCCAGGAATAAACTTAACATTACTCGGTCCAAAAGTATTACTTACAGATTCATAGATAGTATTATAATCAAATGCAAATTCATCGGCAAGGTTTCCTTGCCAAGAATATGTCCATGCACCATTTAGGCCTCTCATTGTGTTTGCGTTAGGCCCTGTCACAAGTATTGATGGATTATTTTTTAAAGGTAAAATGTCACTTTTATTTTTTAAAAGAGTAATTGACTCAGAAGCAGCCTTATATGCCAGTTCATTATGTTTTTTTGAGCCAAAATCTTTATAACTATTAAAATCCGTAATTGGATTATCAAATAAACCAAGATCGAACTTTAGTTTTAAAATCCTTAAAACTGCATCATCAATTCTTTTTAATGAGACTTCACCCTCTTTTACTAACTCAATTAAAAACCTACAAAATTGTTCGTAGTCATATGGAATCATTGACATATCTATTCCGGAATTAATCGCAATTTTTATTGCCTCTTTCTTGTTTTTTGCAACCTTATCTCTAGTGTGTAATTTGTTTATATCTTCCCAGTCTGAAAGAATTACCCCCTCAAAACCAAGCTTTTCCCTAAGTGTTTTTATTATTAATTCATAATTCGCATGAACCGGAATACCATTGATTAAACCAGAACTTATCATTACCGTTTTTGCCCCATCTTTAATTGCTTCTTTAAATGGCTCAATATGATATTCAGAAAGCACATTATCAGGAATATATGCTGGGGTCCTGTCTTTTCCAGATATAACAGCTTGATAACCAACAAAATGCTTTAAACAAGACGCAACTTTGAATTTATTTGAAGTATCGTTTTTGTCTCCCTGAAAACCTCTAATCATCGATCTGCTTAGGGTTCCAACTAATAGTGGATCTTCCCCAAATGTCTCAAACTGCCTTGGAAACCTAGGGTCAATCCCTAAATCTAGTATTGGAGAAAAGTTCCATGGTATTCCAATAGCTCTTGTCTCATAAGCTATAACTTTCGCCATGTTATATGCATTTTGCTTATTCCAACTAGCAGCTATGTTAATCTGTTGAGGAAACATAGTTGCTCCATCTGCATAAGTAGCACCATGAATTCCATCAATACCATAAATAATAGGAATTTTAGCTCTGGTACTATCAATAGCAAAATTTTGAATTTGACTAATGCTCTCACGCCAATTACTGGGCTTAAGTGCTTTTCCGTTTATAGTATTTATAATTGATCCAATT
>CABXUL010000060.1 GCA_902515395.1 uncultured Bacteroidota bacterium
TACATAATTTTTAAATGTTTTCATAAATCTATATTTTTAAACCCCCATTAATTTGTAAAATTTCCCCATTAAAAAAATCATTTTCAATTGAAAATCTTACAGACTTTATAATTTCCTCAACTCTCCCTGTTCTTTTTAGGGGGGTTTTATCTATCCAGCTATTCAACGCTTTTTCATCAATAGCAGAATGCGTCCCTTTGGTATCGATAAATCCTGGAGAAATTGCTATTGATCTGATTCCAAAAGGACCTAATTCCTTTGACCAAACTTTCGTCATTGCATTTACAGAGGCTTTAGATGCTGAATATGCAGTTTGACCCAGGTTTCCTTTTGAAGCTATAGAACTTATGTTAATAATTACTCCTTTATTTCTGTGTATTATCATATTATCAACCACAGATGATGTCATTAAGAAAACTGAATAAAGGTTTGTTTTGATTACATCGTCAAAAAGCTCAAATGAATGTTTTCTGTCATTAGAATTTAATAAGTTAATCAAAGGAGAGTTTTTCATTATCCCAGCATTGTTAATCAAAACATTAATATCAGTGTTAAGATGAAAAATTTTATTGACTATTGTTCCAACTTGTGCTCTATTTGTAACATCGCATTGAAATATTTCAATTTTTTTATGTAGTTTTTTTAAATCTGATAATAAATTTTGATTTATATCTAAAGCAAATACATTAGCACCATTAGAGGAAAACTCAATTGCCATTTTTTTTCCAAGCCCAGAGGCTGCCCCTGTAATAATTATATTTGCATTTTCAATTTGCATTAAATTTTTGAATTTAAAATTTCTCTAATCCTAGAAAAAGATGTCATTTCTGCAATTTCATCACCTGTTAATTCAATATTTAACTCATTTTCAATATCGACAATTAATGTCATGTGAGTTAGAGAATCCCAGTTTTCGACATCATTAATTCCCAGATCCTTTTTTAAATCTTCTGTTGATACTCTAAGGACTCTTTTCAGAATATCATTAATTTTGTTTTCGTTCATTTTAGGCTTGATATTTTCAAGAATTGATCTGTAGTTAATCTAATTTTTTTCGAGTCAGGTTCAATAATAACACTGTCATTGGGAGTGTCTTTAGTGACTAAAGTTGATGCTCCAATAAATGAATTACACCCAATAGTGATTTCGTGCCCAATGGTAGACCCCATTCCCAAGAAAGTAAATTTTTCAATAACTGCAGATCCTCCAATTAAAGAACCACCAGTTATCCAACAATTATCTTTTATTTTTGAATGATGGCCTACCATAGATCCTCCCCAAACGAAAACATTATTTCCTATACTAACTTTTGGTTGAATTATAGCGCTATCCATAATAAAATTGTTTTCACCAAATTCAAAATTTATTTTAAGATTACTAGGGATATAGCTAGTAAAATTATATCCCATTTTCTTATATAAATCAAATTTATCTGATCTAAGTGAGTTATTATTTTGATAACCTATTGCAATAAAACATTTAAATTTTTTTGGAGGATATAATCCCATTACCTCTGATTCAGATACTAAAGGTTTCCCCAAAAAATTATCGTCTTTTTTATATTTATCATCTACAACATAACCACAGATTTCATGATTTTCATCTAACTCAAAGTAATTAGATACTACTTCTGATATTTTTCCAGTACCAAAGATTATTAATTTATTTTTCACGTATTATTTTTTTTAACCCCATCTTATCTATCTTGCCATTTTGGTTCTTAGGTAATTCGTCTACTTTTATAAGTCTATCAGGTATCATATAGTAAGGTAAAGAATCCCTTAGAGATTTTGTAATTTCATTTATTTCTAATCCTTTAGCTGAAAAAAATGCAATTATCTCTGTCTTGTCATCTTTTATTTCAGAAATAACTCCACACTCTAGTACATTTGTAATAGAACTCAAGGCGATTTCAATCTCCTCGAGCTCTATTCTATAACCCATTTTTTTTATTTGATTGTCTATCCTACCCTTAAAGTAAAAAACGTTTTTTAGTCTATTATATTGGACTAAATCCCCGGTTTTATATAGTTTATTTTTAAACCTTACCTCAAATGGACTATTTATGAATGATGAATTAGTTTTACTAGAATTGTTTATGTAACCAATTCCAACATTTGGGCCACCCAATAATAATTCACCAACTTCACCATGCTCTAATTTTTTATAATCTTTATTTGTTACAAAGGCTTCAAAGTTTGATGCTATTGGACCTAATGGTAATAATTCATTATTTTCTAAATCTTCTTTCATTACTTTATATGATGAACAAATACAAGTACATTCTGTAGGGCCATATACATTTATAAATGTTTTCTTATTTCCCCAAAAATTCCAGAGTTTTCTCAATTGATTTTTTGGAAATCCCTCTCCACCAAAAATAACTTTTTTTAAACTTGGTATATCATTTGATTTTAAGGCTTTTAAATTTAAAATATATACTAGCATAGAAGGAACACTAAACCAAATAGTAGGTTTTTTTATATTTAAAAATTCAATTAGTTTTTTGGGTGTAATTAAAAGCTTTTGATCAATTGAAAGCAATGACGAACCATTGAAAAGGGATCCATAAAAATCAAAAACAGAATTATCAAAATAAGGTGGATTAATTGAAGTGAATAAATCTTGCGTTTCAATTTGAAAATTTTCTTTTACCCAAAATATAAAATTTATAACGCTTTGATGAGAAATTAAAACTCCTTTAGGGAATCCTGTTGACCCAGATGTGAACATTAAATATGCAGGACTAACAGAACTTATGTTTTTATTATAAATTGGTAATTCTGTGTTAAAACTACTTAAAGTGTTTTCAAAATTCTTATGATTATAAAAAATAGTTTCAATTCCCTCAACATTAAGATCTTTTTTGAAAGTAAAATGAAGTTTGGGTTTTGCTATATCGAAAATTTTATTCAAGCGAACTTTAGGGCTATTAGGATCGATGTTTGCATATATTACTCCTATTTTTAAACAAGCAATCATTAGAGAATATGCTATCCCTGATTTATCGTGATCAATAGTTATAACATCTTTAATTTTTAAACCCTTTGATAAAAGGTAATTTGCAATTCTATTGGAAAGTTCATTGAGTTCTTTAAAACTAATATTATTAGAATCATCTTCAAAAATCAATGCAGACCTCTTTGGATTTAAAATTGATGAACTTTCAAAAAGCTGTCCCAGATTAAAAATATAATTTTGAAAAAACATTCTAAACTTTATGAAATATCAAATTTTTTCAAGAGTGAAGTAGCCTCCTTTTTACTATTAAACATTAGTAAATCGATTATTGATAAATTTGGAATAAATTCTTCATTGAATTGCTTATAATTTGGA
>CABXUL010000061.1 GCA_902515395.1 uncultured Bacteroidota bacterium
TATTGATCGCTGACCTAAATAAAAAGATTGCCCAAATGAAGCTTGGAGGTGGAAAATCGAAGTTAGAAAAAATTCGCTCGCAAGGTAAGATGCCTGCAAGAGAGCGAATAAGTTGTCTTCTAGATAAAAATTCCGACTTTATCGAAATAGGAGCTCTTGCGGGATATGAAATGTATAAAGATGATGGCGGATGTCCTTCAGGAGGTGTAGTGGTGGTTATGGGATACATCTCAAAAAAACTTTGCGTTGTTGTTGCAAATGATGCTTCCGTAAAAGCAGGAGCTTGGTTTCCTATCAGTGCCAAAAAAAACCTTAGAGCTCAGGAAATTGCCTTAGTTAATAAAATTCCAATAATCTATCTAGTAGACAGTTCAGGTGTATTTCTTCCCCGTCAAGACGAAATCTTCCCTGACAAAGACCACTTTGGACGTATTTTCAGAAATAATGCCCAAATGAGCAGTGAGGGAATTATTCAAATCGCAGCTGTTATGGGAAGCTGTGTTGCTGGAGGCGCTTATCTTCCAATAATGTCTGATGAAGCGATAATCGTTGATAAAACCGCAAGTATATTTTTGGCTGGTAGCTATTTAGTGAAAGCAGCAATAGGAGAAGATATCGATAATGAAACTCTTGGAGGTGCCACTACGCATTCAGAAGTTAGTGGTATAGCAGATTATAAAGCAAAAGATGATCAAGATGCGCTCTATCGTATTAGAGCCTTGATAGATAAAATTGGTGAGAACTCAAAATCAGGATTTAATCGAGTCGATTCAATACCACCTGTCAAAACTGCAGAGGAAATTTTTGAAATACTTCCTAATGATAAATCTCAACCCTATGACACTTATGAAATAATTGAAAGAATAGTAGATAAAGGAAGTATTGATGAATATAAAGCTGCATATGGGAAAACACTTATTACGACATACGCCCGAATTGACGGTTGGGCGGTTGGTATTGTTGCAAACCAAAGAAAAGTGGTTAAAAATAAAAAGGGAGAATTACAATTTGGTGGCGTAATTTATGGGGATTCAGCTGATAAGGCAACTCGATTTATTGCCAATTGCAACCAAAGAAAAATACCGTTAGTTTTTCTTCAAGACGTAACTGGGTTTATGGTAGGAAGCAAGGCAGAGCATAGTGGTATTATTAAAGATGGAGCAAAAATGGTAAATGCAATGTCAAATAGCATTGTTCCAAAGTTTACCGTTATTATAGGGAATTCAAATGGAGCTGGAAATTACGCTATGTGTGGTAAGGCCTTCGATCCAAGGTTGATTTTTTCATGGCCTGGTTCAAAAATTGCGGTGATGGGCGGAGAACAAGCAGCCCAAGTTTTACTACAAATTGAAAAGTCAAAGCGAAATAAAGAAGGAGAAAAAATAAGCATTAAAAAAGAAAGAGCTTTGTTAAATGAAATCAAATCCAAATATGAGAAACAGACAAATCCCTATTACGCAGCTGCTAGATTATGGACGGATGCGATTATCGATCCATTGGAAACACGAAAGTGGATTAGTATTGGAATTGAAGCAGCTAATAATGCTCCACTCGAAAAAAAGTTTAATATGGGGCTTATTCAGGTTTAGCGAATTATTAATGTATTAATTGTCTTTTCTCTCAAATACTTCCCATTATTTCTCAATATTTCTGATACATAAAGGATTTCTTTGGGTACTTCGAATTTATCTAAAGCTTTTAAAGAAGTTTGGTTCAATTTAAATTTTCGGAGTAGACGCTCTTCTCCCTCAACAACCAAAACCAGTTTTTCACCCAAAACTTTATCTGGGATACCATATACAAAAAACGGAAAGTCAATGTGATTAGCTAATTTTCGCTCAACCACTTCAGGAAAAATTTTTACGCCTCCTGAATAAATTACATTATCACGTCTTCCCAAATAAGTGAAGTTTTCCTCGTCATGCAAGTGTACAATATCATTGGTTTGGATAAGTTTATCTGTAATATAAGGGGCATCTACAACCAAGCATCCTTCCTTATCAACCTCAAGGCGAATGCCATCCAAAGCTTTGAAAGGTTTTTTAGGAACAGTAAGTTTTGATGCCGCAATATGGGTAATAGTTTCAGTCATACCGTAAGTCTCAAAGCAGCGCTGATGTCTTTCCACTAATTTTTTATTCAAATCTGGAAAAATAGGAGCACCTCCAATAATAAGGGTCTTAATTTGATTTAACTGGTTTAGTGAATTATTCGCTTGCATAGGGGTCATGGCAACAAAATCATAAGTTTTATAAAGATTTTCCATCGGACGGGAACTAGGCTCAACCAATTCAAGTGAAAGTCCAAGAATCATTGCCCTAACAAGCATCATTTTTCCAGCAATAAAATCAGCTGGTAAGCAATGAAGAGCTGAATCCCCAATTTTAACATTAAAAAAATCTCCGGTTCTTACAGCTGAACTGACCATTGCCTGTTTAGAAATTTTAATGATTTTTGAATCACCCGTAGAACCAGATGTTTTTACATTGATATGGTCATACTTATCCATCCAGTCCATAATAAAATCTCCAATTACCATTTCATAGGGTATACCCTCTTTTATAAAATCATATCCAATTTCTTTTAACTCCTCGGCCGAGAAATGAAAACCGTTTAACTTAAAGCGATTGTGGATTTTTGTGTAATGAGGTATGTTCATTCAAATTTATTGATTAGTTGTTTTTTCCAATCCTTCCATTGATATTTTTTGGCAAATATTATAGTTATAATGGGATAAATAAGCAAAAGCGTAATTAAAAGCTCTTTACCCAAAGATGGCTCAGAATTATCTATCAAGATAGACTCAGTTTGAAAAGCAGTCCAAGAAGCAGTCACTAGAAGTGCTGTTACAAGGTTGTTCGCTGCATGAAAACCTAAAGCTAATTCTATGCCGTCATCCATCAATGTTATTATCCCCAAGAATAATCCCGTTCCAATATAATACCATATAAGTTCAAGACCTAGTTTATCAATCTCTGGATTCCATAAATGAAGTAAACCAAATATTATTGAGGTAGAAAACAAAGGTCCCCATCGGTTTTTAAAAAGAGTACCAAATCCTTGCATTAAATAACCTCGGAAAATTAGTTCTTCGACTGAGGTCTGAATTGGAATCATTATGGTAGCTATTAAAAATAATATCAAAAATGGTATAGGTTTAAAGTTGGTTTCATAATGTTCAGGACTTATTAAATAATCAGAAATAACCAATAAGGTTGAAAAACTTCCCCATAGTAAAAAGGCAAAAGTGATTTTTTGATAATCTATTTTATTTTTGGCTGTA
>CABXUL010000062.1 GCA_902515395.1 uncultured Bacteroidota bacterium
CCTACATCAACTTTTCCGTTACTGTTATTGTCATTCACAGTTGCAGTTTTGACAACAGCAATTGAAAAATCAGTAGATGTAATAATCTCAGTTGGATCATTAGTGGTATTACCATCAGTATCATCTCCATCATCTGAAACATCCGACACATCACCGTTATTTCCTGGAGACGAACCAACGACAGTTACAGAATTTATAACCTTTCCAGTATTGGCAGCTACCTGTTCAATTAGATATGTTCCAGTATATGTAGCAACTATACTTGCGGCAATAATGTTCGGGGGATTACTTATTACAAAATTAGATCCCATCCCAGGGTGATTTACACAATAGTAATGAAGAGCTGTCAGATTTTGATCTACAGTAATTTGAGTATATGCACCATTATTACCCGCGGTTCCTGATGAGGTTACTCCATTATTATAGGCATTCCCTCCTCCATGGGTTCCATCATTGGTGGTACTGAATGCAATTGGATGAGAAACATTGGTTCCGCTGGACTGGATAAACTTATAGACTCTTCCTCTCTCGAGGGTAATTTGAGCCTTTTCGACCCCGTCAAAGTAGTATGCATTTCCGCCAATAGAGGCAGCACCTACCGTTACATTAATCTCAACTACTGGGTAGTTTCTAGTAAGACTTGTAGTTAGTGATAAGTTATTATTACCTGCATCTTTTAAATTGTCAGTTATTTGAATATTTGAAAGATCAACATTACCTGTGTTTTCAACAGTAATTGTATAAGTGATAAGATCCCCTGCATCATTAGTGATATTTCCGTCATTTTGAGTTACCTGAGCTGTTTTTGTAACTTCAATAGTTGCATCTGACTGGGTCTGTACGATGGTTTTATCATCTACTGTATTTCCGTCAGTATCATCTCCATCGTCTGATGTGTCACTTACGTTATTTGTCTCACCAGGACTAGATGCAGTAACTGAAACGGTATTAATTATCGCACCACTATTGGCTGCATTCTGCTCTATCATATAATTGGCATTATAGGTGGCTGATTCACCTGGTAGTAGCGAACCTGCACCAGAGCCTAATGTTGAGCTCGCAAAGCTCGGCCCTGTTATTGGTAATGAATTATTGTTATTATCTGTAAGAGTGTCAGTAAGATTAACAGCGTTTAAGGGAACATTTCCAGTATTGGTAACTGTAATGGTATAATTTATTATATCCCCTTGATCGGTTTTACTGTTACTATTTTGATCTTGAACTAAGGCTGTTTTTGATATTTCAATTAATGGTCTAGGAGTAATTTCAGTAACTGTTAAATCATCAACCGTATTTCCATCAGTGTCATCACCATTATCTGAGGTATCACTAACATTATTTGTGTTTCCAGGACTGCTTCCTGTCGCAATTACGCGATTTACTACAGCCATTGTCGCCGCTACGGTTTCAGATATTATGTAATAAGCCCTGAAGGTAGATGTCTCTCCTGCTTTTAGAGTTCCCTGTGCAGATCCTTGATTCGCTCCGGAGTAGAATGGTCCGCTTGTAAGGTTTATATTAGATACATTCCCATCAGTAAGAGTATCACTAACCGTTACTCCTGTTAGGGTAACATTACCGATATTTTTAACCGTTATGGTGTAATTAATTACATCTCCAGCGCCTACAAAACCATCTCCCTCGTCTGTTACCGTTGCTATCTTGGTAACCTCTAATCCTGGCACTGGATCTATACTTACTGTTGTATCGTCATTGGCGGCGGCTGTAGCTGGATCATCACTCTGGTCACTTATCTGATTATTTGTTCCCTCTACATTTGCACTTGCTACTGCTCGGTTAACGATACTGCCTGAGTAAGAAGCATCATTGGTTATGGTATACTGTGCTGTATAGGTTACTACCCCTGTTGGTATGAGCGTAGTGGATGTTGAAGAGGTTGTCGCTGACACAAAACTCAACTGACCATCTAAAGACAAGTTCTGACCATTGCCATCTTTAAGGGTATCAACAAAACTCAGTGACTCTAGGTTGACCCCTCCGGTATTGGTTACTCCAACCTGGTAAATGATTATATCACCTGCGTCTGTTAAACTGTTACCGTTAGTATCACTAACCGTTGCTGTCTTAACTGTCTGGATTGATGCCTGCGCCGTGGTGGCTACCACCGTATGGTCATTAAACTGATTACCGTCGTTATCATTACCGTTATCACTGATGTCTATAACATCTCCTGTATTGCCTGGACTACTAGAGGTGACCACTACTCTGTTTCTTACGCTTCCACTGTAAGCTGCTGAGGAACCTATCGTATAGCTCGCCGTATAGGTAGCTGTCTCACCGGCGGATAAAGTACCCTGGGGCGAGCCCGCGTTTGCAGATACAAAGGTCGGCCCACTATCAAGTGATAAAGCGTTACCGTTATGATCGGTTAGGGTATCATCCAGAGTTATCGAGGTAAGGGTAACATTACCTGTATTCTCGACAGTAATGGTATAGATAATTATATCTCCTGGATCATTAAGACCACTTCCATCAGTGTCACTTACAGTAGCAGTTTTAGTTGCTTCTACTGATGGTTTTGGAGAGATAGACACATCGGTGGAGTCATCACTCGTGTTACCGTCATTGTCATCCCCATCATCGGAAGTATCGCTTACGTTGTTTGTCTGTCCTGGACTGCTGGCTGTTACTATAGCGCTATTGATTACTTTATCGGTGCTTGCTGCCGCTGGGCTTATCACGTAGAAGCCAGTATAGGTCTGTGTCTCACCTGGTTTTACAGTACCTACTCCAGAGCCCATACTAGTAGCGCTGTACTGAGGCTGACCTCCTGGATTACCAAGTGTTAGACTGTTGCCTAATCCATCTGTGAGTGTATCGCTTATCGTGAGTCCACTTAAAGTAACGTTACCGTTATTGCGGATTGCAATAGTGTAATTAATAATATCTCCTGCTCCGGTTTCTCCATCTGCATTGTTATCATTTACTGTAGCTGTTTTAGTAACTTCTAAAGATGGGGAAGAAGTAATACTTATCGAGGTTGGATCATTAGCAGCAGCCGTATTTGGATCATCTGATGTGTCACTCACCGAGCCGCTGATTCCCTTAGCTATATTGATTATTCCGCCGCTATCAATAGCTGCCTGATCGATAATATAAAATGCTATATAGGTAGCTTTCTCTGTTGGCTTGAGCACCCCTTGTGCTGAACCTTGATCCGATCCAGAGAACGATGGACCACT
>CABXUL010000063.1 GCA_902515395.1 uncultured Bacteroidota bacterium
CGTTGCAGATGGCGTGGCAATTATTAATTAATTTTTGTGCCCAAACAGTTCCTGTTCTCTTTAAGTCATATCTTTTGGTTAAAGCATAAAGTAAATACTAAAACTATTTCAAAATGAAATTACTTTTATTCAACACCATTATGAAAAATAAGTAATGTTAACAAAGTCTTTGATTCTGATAGTTTATGGAGCAACAGGGTTCACAGGTAGGTTGGTTGCTAGCTATCTTGACAGCCATATTGAACTCAAAGGTAAACCGTGGGCAATTGCTGGACGTAATCAAAACAAGCTTTCAAAGCTGGCCAAAGAACTCAAAGGTAATCCTGAGACTATCTGTGTTGACCTGGAGGACAACATCGCAATAATCGAAATGGTCTTGCGCACCTCAGTGGTTATCAATTGCGCGGGGCCATATTCTAAAAATAATGGGGCCGCTATTTTAGGAGCATGTGCACAAAAAGGAGTTCACTATTCCGACCTTGCCGGAGAGGGATTTTGGCAAGCAGAAATGGTTGAAGCCTTTCATGATATTGCAAAAAATTCAGGAGCGAAAGTGATTTTAGGTGGTGGTGTAGACTCGTTACCCTCTGATCTAGGTGCCTTTACAGCCGCTGAAGCTTTGTCTAATGAACCTGACGAAAAAATACATATTCGAAGCGTTTACACACGTTTTACTGGTTCTTTTTCAGGCGGTACATTAAATTCTGCTAGGGCTACTGCACGAGCCAGGAAATCAGGTAAGTTCACAAATACAATGGAAGCAGATCCCTATCTACTTTCACCAAAAACCAAGGGTATAGAAACAGAAACTCCTGCCACTGCGGATGGTATGACTCAAGAATTCGGTTGGTCTTTCGATTGGTCACACGGTGCAATTACAAAATTTTTTATGGCTCCAATTAACGCCAGAGTAGTCCGTCGCAGTTTAGTCCTGCAAAATCAGCACCAAAATACATCTTATAGTGAATGTGCTTCAATAGGGATGTGGATTCGTTTATTAGTAATGTGGATAAGTAGTGGATTTGGTTATTTCAAAGGTGAGCCTATAAAGTTCAAACCAATCTCTGGTGAAGGTCCACCTTCTTGGTTACTCCGTGATGGAAGTTTCAAGGTTAAAATTACAGCAAGATCAAATGGGAAATTAGCAAGTACCACGTTATCAGGTCAAGGTGATCCAGGATACGGAGCAACTTCAAAAATACTTGCTGAACTCGGCCTTTGCCTTGCTCTGGATGATCATAGTAAGTCATCACATCGGTCTGGCGTGCTAACTCCCTCAACGGGCTTAGGTGATGTACTAGTAATGCGGCTTAAACAAGCTCAAGATGGAAACCTCATGCAAATCAAGACAATAACGCTTACATGAAAAATTACTTATTTATAATACAAAGCCTAATACTAATTCAACTGTATCCTGCATTTGGTCAAGAAATTCAATCTAATGCTTGGAATGCTTTCTTTAGCGACTTTTCTCTTACATCATCAACTACAATTAGGACAGAAATCCATTACCGTAGTGTTGATTTTTATAGCACCATAGATCAGATTCTATTTCGTCCTCAAATAAAATTTAAAATTGCTCCAGGAGTAAGTTTAACTACTGGATATACATATGTAATGACAAATACAGCTTTGGGAAATATGACTGAAAACAATATTTGGCAGCAGTTTGGATTTATATTTCCCATTAAAAAGTTTCGTTTTTTTGGTTGGATCCGAACTGAGCAACGCTTCATAAAAAGTCCAGTTGAAAAAACAATTTTTGGACATCGAATTAGATTTCGATCGGGTTTTGGGGTTCCTATTCTAGAAATTAAAAGAAAAAAAATAGAATTTATTGTTTTTAATGAAGTATTCATGAATTTCAAAGAAGGTTTCCCTTATAATTATAATCAAAATTGGACATTATTAGGGTTTGAAAAAAAACTATCTAATAGAGCTACTCTACTTAGTGGATTTCAAAGGACATCAGTGAATGGTAAAAAAGGCTATATAAATAAAAATATATGGTCCACCATCATGTTCTATAAACTTTAAATAATTTCTTAATCAGAATCATAATATGGGTAAACTAAATAAAGAAAATTACTTTAACCACAAAAATAAAAAATGCCATTTTTAGTCACTTTTTAGCCATTTTTGATCAATTTTAGCTAATTTTTGACGATTTTAGGTCAATTTTTGCCGTTTTTTTAAAATTTTTGAGTGAGGATTACATCTAAATTTGCACACAATTAACTCTGAGAAAAACCGTTCTACAAAACCCACCCCACATTTAGGTAATCAGATAGATTAAACCTTATTTAACTCAAAAATCTCATAACTCACCATAACCTCATCAAAAATTGGTTTTGATACTGGATTTGAGCCATCCAAAAATGTATTCAACGCATCTTCATCGTGAACAGCAATCTTGAACATTACTGAACTCTTGTCTGGGGACACAGTACCTAAAGTTTTAGTTAAATCTGCAATTTTTCTTCTTTCATTCATCCCCTGCTCAGACTGCATAAAGCCCATAAACTTCTCAAACTTACCCTCCTTCAGCATTGCAACTACAAGTATATCTTTCATTTTAATTGATTTAAAATTAATAATATGTTAATATAACAAAACATATAAAAGAGGATAAATAAAAAACCCTCCGCAAGGGAGGGATTATGATTTAAGATTAGCAACTAAAATTTATTTTTGAGATTCAGCAATTTCCTCATTCAATCGCGTAGGGTCAAATATCCAAGATGCGCTTACAATTTTTCCATCAACCCATTTAAATGATACATTTACTGGGTTTGGAGTATCAGTTTCTCCAGTCCTTTTTGATGTTCCTTTCCACCAACCCCACAAATGACTCCAAACTTGATTATTATTATTTTCATCATAAAAAGTAGTTTCAACAAAATTCATTGGCATATTAATATTTTTATATAAATTATGATGCATTGAGAAGCCCTCTCTTACTTGAATTTTATTGTAGTTTTCTCCATTAATTGAAAGAGTGGCGTCATTTGAAATGAATTTATTGAATGCTGAAAAATCATTTTCAAAATAACCCTTATTTATTTCACGAATTGCCTCCGAGTATTTGTCAGAAGTTCTGGTTGTTCCGGTAATTTCTTGAGCTAAAGAATAAAAAGAACAAGCTAATAATAGTGATAAAAATATATATTTTTTCATTTTAAATTATTTATAGT
>CABXUL010000064.1 GCA_902515395.1 uncultured Bacteroidota bacterium
ATTAATTTTATATTATTAATAATAAATTATTATGACGCTAACTCAACTAAAATATATGAATGCTGTTGCTGAATCAGGAAATTTCACTATTGCAGCGGAAAAATGCTTTGTTACTCAACCAACACTTAGTATGCAGATTCAAAAACTAGAAGAAGAATTGGGGGTTAAAATTTTCAATAGATCTACTAAGCCTATTATTTTGACAGATATCGGAAAGAAAATTATAGTACAGGCAAAAAAAATAACGGAGGAAGCTAGCAGGATGGATGATATTGTTTCTACAGAAAAAGGTTTTGTAGGAGGTGAATTCAAATTAGGAATAATTCCGACAGTAATGCCTACTCTTTTGCCTATGTTCCTTAATACATTTACTAAGAAATACCCAAAGGTAGACTTAAAAATTGAGGAACTGACCACCGTAAATATAACCAAGCTTATAAATGAGGGGCATTTAGATGCTGGAATAGCTGCTACTCCATTAGGTATGGATACCATACTCGAACTACCACTTTATCATGAACCCTTTGTGGCTTACATTCCAAATTCAAACCCTTTAAAATCTTTGAATCATATTGAGATTGATGACCTGGATAGTACTGATATATTAGTTTTAGAGGATGGTCATTGTTTCAGGGACCACGTTTTAAACTTATGTCAAGTAAATTCTCTGTCCAGCAACCGATTTGACCTTAAAAGCGGAAGTTTTGAAACGCTAATCAAATTAGCTGACGAGGGATTAGGGATGACACTTCTTCCATATTTAAATGCTGATTCTATGACTACAGAAAAAAAGAAAAATTTAAAATTTTTTCCAGACCCTGCACCTGCCAGGGAGGTAAGCTTAATACATTCTAAAAGCAAACTAAAGTTACCAGTTATAAATGTCCTTAAATCAACTATATCTAGTATTATTAGGGCGGCGATTAATTTCGGAGATATTAAGGTAATTAGTCCCCTAAAGATTTAATCCATATAGTCTAGTGATAGATTGAGTTCAGGCTGAGATTTACTAAAAGTCAATGCCCAGTTGTATAAATGAACTGCTTCATCTTTTGACAATACTGAAATAGCTTTCTTTAATTCCTTCCCAAAAAGATTCGTATCAAAACTAACCTTACGTAAAATACTTTTATAAAAGAAGTAGGCAGGAGAAAGTCTTTCTTTATAATTCATATTTAAAAGTATTTTTTTTACTCCAAACTAAATGTTGTGAAAATGTTAAAATCAATTAATCAAGTTTAAAAGTTATTCACAATAAATATACTCCTGGAGGGTTTGCAGTATTTTATTTAAACCCTATATTTGACGACCTGTTTAAATTATAAATAAGTTTTCTCGGGGTGTAGCGTAGCCCGGTCATCGCGCCTGCTTTGGGAGCAGGAGGTCGCAGGTTCGAATCCTGCCACCCCGACTTTAGCCTTTTTATAAAATCTCTATAAGCTATTTTGGAGGTTTTTAATTTTTATGTTAATACTTTAAGAAAAATTCTAGCATTGTGTTGAAAAAAACTAAGTTAAACTTCCTTAATACAAAAAAGAGCTTTAGCCGTTCTGTGATAAATTCTATCACCAATCACAAGGGGATGGGATAACGTTCGAACTCTTCCCCTACCTCCCATATCATTTAAACTAATAAAAGCTGTTTCATCCCAATCAGATGCTGAGAGATCAAAGGTATAAGTCATTCCATTTTCGAAAGTGAAATATAGTGTTGAATTTACAGCAACAGGGTTTGCATTAAAACACCTGAACCAGCCACTTAAAGCTGCTCGTCTATCCTCAGCAACGTCAATACCTCTAGAATTTTCTGTTCCAGAAGGAATTATTGTTCTCCAAATGAAATTATCATCACTTATATCAACTGGAATCTCTAAATATTCAACAACATCAGACTTAAGGTTAACTCTTGCTACAGAATAATCTGGTCCATTGAGATTTTGCCCCATAGCAAATGTTTTTTCAAAACGATTAGGATGAGTTTGCATAGTAGTAAAATATAAGTGATTTCCAATAAGAATGTTACTGTAGAAGTTAGGCGCAACGTCTACTCCTTCAGAATTTAGATCAACATTGATTCGCTTTATATATTTTTTTAAATTTTCACTATACTCGGTAACTACTACATTATCTGATAAGCTTATCTCTTTGATTTTTAGCCCATTCTTTGAATTTAAAACATAAATTTTTTCATCATGTATCCATAGAGAATATTCTTTGTTCCATGTAGTATTATACAAAAAATTCCTAGCAGGTAATTCAGCATCCCAAAGGGTTTGGCCATTTTCAATATTAACCAATGAATATCCATATGGTTTTTCTGGAACCTTGTGAACTGAACCTACTCTTGAAACCATTATCGCCTTTTTTTCATCAATAGTTTTACCCATTACTGGTGTAGAGTAATGACCAAGAGCTGCTTTAGATTTCCACAACACTTCTCCTGTGTCTTTATGTAAAGCAACTAAATAGTGCCAATCTGGATTTCGACCCTCACTAGCCTTGTCAAGTGATTCTGGCTCAACATTGATTAAAATATCTTTATACAATATTGGTTCATATTGCTTATTAAATGGGAAAACGATTTTTCCGATTTTTGAAATAGGCTTCCAGATTCTCTCCCAAATTTGATTTCCATCTAAATCAAAGCAAACCACTTTTCCACTAGCATTAATGAACCAAACTTTTTCACCATCGCTCACTGGAGTTGGTGAACTTGAGTTACTGAAACCGTACATGTAAAGTGATTCTGTTGTTCCTGTAATTTCTTTCTGCCAAACTTTTTCTCCTGTTACAGCATTATAACAAAGTGCAAAGATATTGGTTCCTCTTTTTGTTATTGTATCATAAACAGGCTTCATTATTGACAAAAAAAGTAAATCACCTACTTTTATGATTCCACTTTGTCCAGTTTCCTCTAAAGGAACTTCCCATAAAATATTTTCATCCCTACGTACACTCCATTTTTTTACTTCTTTTTCTTTTTGATTAAACCACCATTTATAGTTTTTTCCAGCGGGTTGATAGG
>CABXUL010000065.1 GCA_902515395.1 uncultured Bacteroidota bacterium
GGTAGTTATGGTCCTTTTGCTTTAGGTATGATAATTGGAGTGGTTTCATTACTCCTTATCTCTATATCAGGTAAAAATAACAAGGAAAAAATTAGTTTGAATCTAAAAGAATTGACAATTATTAATGAATTATCCATTACAGTTGGATTAATTATGTTGACCATCGGTAATTTTCTTGGAGGAATGTGGGCAAATGAAAGCTGGGGGCGTTATTGGGGGTGGGACCCAAAGGAAACCTGGGCTCTTATCAGTATTCTGGTCTACGCATTTGTAATTCACATGCGTTTCGTTCCAAGTTTGCGTGGAAGTTGGACATTTAACTTTATGAGTATTGTTGCTTTTGCTAGTATTATGATGACTTATTTTGGAGTGAATTTTTATTTGGTTGGTCTGCATTCCTATGCTAGTGGAGAAAAGATTATTACCCCAAATTTTGTCTACTATACAGCTGTTTTAGTGGCTATTTTAGGTGGAATCTCATATTGGCGTTACCAAAAGGTATTTAAATCCTAAGTAGTATAATTTTTTAAAGTAAAAATTAATATGAGGCAATACTATTTTTTTGTTTTTCTTATCTTATTTGTAACCTGCTCAGAGACAGAATCACCTGAGATTATCTCAGCCTTTGAGGCTAATAAAGAAAAATGGGAAAATGCTTCGATTCTGGATTACAGTTTTGTTTTTCAAGTTTCATGTTATTGCACTTTAGAATATACAAGCCCTAAAGCAGTTTCAGTGAGGGATGGAAACATAGTATCAGTAAATGATTTAGCTTACATTGAAGAAATTCATAGGGGTATCCTTTCGATAAATGATTTATTTAAAGAAATTGAAAAAGCTTCTAACCAAAATGTAGCAGTACTTGAGGCTAATTATGATAGTTTTTATGGCTTCCCTACTAAATTGTATATTGACCGAGATGAAAGAATTGCAGATGAAGAAATGGGATATTCAATATCCAATTTTAAACCATTATAAACTATTTTCGAAAACTCTTTTCCGAGGTATACTCAAAGCATTCCAGATCAAAAGTAGGAATTGCTGCCAAAAGGTGATCAAATATATCTGACATGATTTTTTCATAATTAATCCAAACCTTGTCTTTAACAAAAACGTATATTTCAAGAGGAATACCCTCAGGTGACGGAGCAAGTTGCCTAACCATAACAGTTAGGTCTTGATTTATTTGAGGATGGTCTTTCAAATAAGCAAGCGCATATCGTCTAAACAATCCTATATTGGTCATATTCCTTCCATTCAACAATAATTTTTTGTTGACACCCTTACCCTTATTATCTTTTTCAATATCCTCTTTTCTTTGGGTGATGTAGTTAGATATACGTTCAATTTCTTTCAGCTCAGTTAATTTTTCATCATTAAGAAATTTAATGCTTGATACCTTAATTAAAATACTTCTTTTTATTCGTCTCCCTCCTGATTCACTCATTCCTCTCCAATTGATAAATGAGTCTGAAACTAATTTATATGTGGGAATACTGGTTATTGTTTTATCAAAGTTTTGAACTTTTACTGTTGAAAGATTTATTTCAATTACATCTCCATCTGCATGATAGCTTTTCATAGTGATCCAGTCCCCAATTCTTACAATATCATTTACTGTGACTTGAATACTAGCAACAAAACCTAATATAGTATCTTTAAATATTAGTAGTATTACAGCTGATAAAGCTCCTAGGGTAGCTAAAAATGTTCCAACATCTTTACCTGATATAATTGAAAAAATCACCATGACTCCAAAAAACCAAATAAAAATCATTATGACCTGTATATAACTATCTATTGGTTTATCTCTAAAATTGGATAATGTTTTTAAATAATCCTTAATAGAATTCAATAGGCGTTTAACAAAAATAACTGTAATTAGAGTTCCAAATACCTCCAATAAAATTTGAATAAACTCAAGACCAATAGGATATTTATTTAGTATATCATCAAGTGAAAAAAACAATAATAGTATTGGGGGGAAGCAGGCTATGATTGATGGTACTTTATTTTTAAGTAAAAAATCATCAAATTTAGATTTAGTGTTTTTAGAAACTTTATAAAAAAAAGAACGTAGTATTCTCCTGCTTATGAACCATGTAAGAATTGTTAAAGAAAAAATAATTAATATATATGTAAAAACTTCCATGAGTTCCGAAAATCCCTCACCCATACCAAGTTTTGTATAAATCTTGAATAGATCAAATTTCATAATTAGAAGTTTTTTTCAAACTAATTTAATTGAAAAGGATGAATACAATATTTTAGATAATAAATTAAAAAAACCCCCTTATACGGGGGTTATGATCTTTAATTTTCCTCAAAATTAAAGGACAGTTATTGGTATAGAAACTCTAACATTTCCCCAACCACCGTGAAGAACAGCATCAGATCCTTTTCCAGTAAATATTAGAGAAAAGGCCTCTAGATATTCTGACGATTCTATGGCGGGAACATCTATTCTTGCTACATCTTTAGATTTATCATAATTGTATGCTCCCCATACGTATTTAGCAGAATTAATTATAATTTCAGTAGATTCCTCTTTAGGGTATGAGTATAGAGTATAAGTTCCCTCTTTTATAGTTGTGTCGCCCAATTTTACTGGTTTTAGGATTCTTATTTCAGTAGCCTCATTAGCTCCAGTTCTCCAAACCTTATATGCAGGCACAAGCTCCGCAAGCTTTCTGCCTTTTAATTGCGGTCTACTGTAGGTTATAATTATTGCTTTATCTGAAACCCTATTAGACATTGGATAAAAAATACGATCCATTGGACTGACATCTAATTTTTTGAATTTTTGAGCTTGAGTTAGAGTCGCACACGACAGTAACATTAAAAATATTAATTTTTTCATGA
>CABXUL010000066.1 GCA_902515395.1 uncultured Bacteroidota bacterium
AAATGATAAAGTTCCTACACTTTGAAATTGAATGTTAGGATCATATTCAACTTTACCATGAACTTCAAGAGTTTTACCGGACATATTAAACTTTGGGTTATCAGTGACCCCAACCCATGACATATCTTTGAAGCTATTATTATCAGAGTCTAGTGTAACAGTTTGATTAGCCTGAGAGAATGAATTACTATCAAAAATGACATTGTCATTTGAGCTTGGCGTGGTAGTATGAAAAATATTTCCACCAGATGAAGTTGCCCAGTGAGATGAGTAATTTGACCAGTTCCCTGTTCCTCCAACCCAATAATAGTCTGATTGCCCAAATGCTGAAAAAGCACAAAGTATTATTGTTAATAAGGTAAATTTATTTGAAATAAAATTAATCGGTTTCACCTTCATCTAATTAAGTATATACAACCATCCTTTTATAACTGTGGTCTCATCCCCTCTGTCGATTATATAATAATACGGACCTGAAGGTAATGAATTTCCATCTTTACCTTTTCCATCCCAATCGTTTTTATAACTCCACGACTCGAAAACAACATTCCAACTAGTTGAATAAACCTTCACATTCGCCGTTGGGTATTTTTCAATATTTACTATCCTCCATGTGGATTCTACTCCAGGCTGATTGGGGGTGAGAAGCTCTGATACAAATAGTGGAATTACTTCTTCCCCGTTTTCGTTAAGTACTGTATCCTCTGGGAACCCGTCATTATTGTCATCTGGATCAGCATTGTCTCCTATACCATCTCCATCTGTATCTATTGACTCGGTAGGATCACTAGGGAACGCGTCACGCTCATCTGATATTCCATCATTGTCTTTATCTGAGTCATAGTAATCTGCTATGCCATCCCCATCTGAGTCAGCACAAGCATTTTCATTATATGGCCACGGATCCTCTTCATCCAAACAACCATCGTTATCATCATCAGGATCTACGCAATCTGGAATTAAGTCATTATCAAAATCAGATGGGATAAAGAATTTTCTAATCGGACTTGACCCGCACTCTATCTCCACCAGGTCACTATACCCATCACCATCATCATCCTCATCGGTATTATTACCTATTCCATCTTTATCGGTATCAAGCCACTCAGAGGAGTCTAATGGGAATGCATCTTTTCTATCGATAACATTATCGTTATCATCATCCTTGTCTAGGTTGTTACCAATACCATCACCATCGGTATCTAGCCACTCTTTAGGATTAAGAGGGAATGCATCTTCAGTGTCTAGATAACTATCGTTATCATCGTCAGTGTCTGCATTGTCACCTATACCATCAAGATCATTATCAAACCACTCGGTTGAATCTAGTGGGAAGTAATCTTTACTGTCTGGATAGCCATCATTATCATCATCTGGATCACAAACATCGCCAATCCCATCTTTATCGTTATCTAACTGACGTGGGTTGAACTTTCTTGGACAGTTATCTACAGTATTGGCTACCCCATCACCATCAACATCTGGATCACAAGCATCGCCTATACCGTCTCCGTCTAAGTCTGCCTGATCTGGATTTTGAACGTTTATACAGTTATCTTGTGAGTCTATTACTCCGTCTCCATCGGTGTCTCCCACAGCAATTTTAAAACTTGTAGATGACTCATCACTGAGGTATTTTGAGTTAGCTGGCTGGCTGGCTGTTATGGTCACATCTCCTACACCAATTATTTTTACAAACGTACCCGATACAATGGCTACCTGTGGATTTGAACTGGTATAATAAATTGTTCCTGCCCTGTTTGAAGTCGGTGGAGTTAGATTAAAATCATCATCCAGTAATGTTTTATCTGGTATTGAAAAATCACTCAGTGTAGTTGGCGCTTGGACCACTGATATAATCGATCTAATTGGTATGGCCGGATTATAGCTATTACTACCGACTTGAGTTGCTTCGATAACTATCTGGCCGGTATCACTTATGCTTAACACGTTATTATTTAGAGTACCATTAGCCCCTGAGACAACCGAATAGGTGAGGGGTAATCCAGAGCTTGCCACCGCTCCAAGAGTAATACTTAGGTTTTCACTATAGGTCACCTGGTCAGGCGGACTTGTACTGTAACTGATACTTTGGTTAGATTTTATAACATTAATTGATAGGGTAGAGGATACCGTTTTGTAGTTCGGATTATTACTATCATCAGTAGTAAATGTTATTGTAACAATACCTGTTTGTTGGATACTAACCAGTGAGTAGTTGCCTACCCCACCTGATAAAGAAGCGGCTGATCCCTGGGCAAGTGTAACAACAATTGGAGCATTGGATGAGGAGCTTGCACTTAAGGGTATTGAGTTAAAATCTTTCAGTGGTTGATTCTCCGGCAGAGCGCCAATGGTTATTGTCTGATTTGCTTTATTGACAGTTAAAGTAGTAGATATCGAACCAGCGTTGTAATTATCGTTGGCGGAAAGACTAGCTGTGATCACAGCTGTTCCAGCACCGTTGATAGTAACTTTATTATCAGTTATACCCGCAATATTAGCATTGGACGAGGTGAAAGTAAAGCTACTGGAGTTATCTACGTCTTTAGTCGGAGGAGTAATCTCAAAGACAGGATCACCAAAAGTTTTAGTTGCCACACCAAAAGCCGATAGGCTTGGGTCGATTTTATTTACCGTAATGGTAAATGAGCTGGTGGTAGCGATATAGTTAGCAGTCTCAGACTGGGTTACTGTAATTAGCGAAGTTCCGGCGCCATTGACAGTGGCAGAGCTTCCGGATATGGAAACCACACTGTTATCTGCACTAGTGTAGGTCAAAGTGCCGCTACTGCTCTGGGTTTGAGGGGCTAGAGTAAAGCTACTATCCCCATAATTCTTAACTACATTA
>CABXUL010000067.1 GCA_902515395.1 uncultured Bacteroidota bacterium
GAATTTGATTTAGAAATGATAAGAGAACTAGGTTATTGTTCAGGTATAGAGAATTACTCTCGCTATTTGGACGGAAGAGACCCGGGGACGCGGCCGTTTTGCTTATTAGATTATTTCCCAAATGATTATTTAATGGTTGTAGATGAAAGTCATGTAACTATTTCACAGGTTCATGCCATGTATGGAGGAGATCGCAGTAGAAAAGAAAACCTTGTAAATTTTGGTTTCCGACTTCCTGCTGCTATGGATAACCGTCCATTAAAATTTGAAGAATTTGAAGCACTACAAAATCAAGTTTTATATGTAAGTGCTACTCCAGCTGATTATGAACTTAAACAAACAGAAGGTGTTTATATTGAACAAGTTATTCGACCGACAGGTCTGTTGGATCCCGAAATTGAAATTCGACCTAGTCTAGACCAAATTGATGACTTAATAGAAGAAATTCAGCAAAGAGTCGAAAAAGACGAACGTACATTGGTAACTACACTTACCAAAAGAATGGCAGAAGAATTGACTAAATATTTTAGTAGGCTTAATATTAGATGTCGTTACGTACATAGTGATGTCGATACATTAGAAAGAGTAGAAATCATGCAAGATTTAAGAAAGGGACTCTTTGATGTTTTGGTCGGTGTCAACCTTCTTCGGGAAGGTTTGGATTTACCTGAAGTTTCATTAGTAGCGATCTTAGATGCAGATAAAGAAGGTTTTCTCAGGAGTCATCGTTCATTGACACAAACGGTCGGAAGGGCCGCGAGAAATGTTAATGGAAAAGCTATAATGTATGCAGATAATGTTACCAAAAGCATGCAAAAAACTATTGACCAGACAAACTACCGACGGGATAAGCAACGAGCTTACAATCTAAAAAACAAAATAAAGCCGACTGCTCTAAATAAATCTTTAGATAATGCCCTTTCGAAAAATTCTGTAGCAACATTTGCTCAAGAACTAAGTGAGCGTAAGGCAGTAGAGGCAAAGAATCGTTTTTTGACAAAAGAACAAATTGAAAAGAAAATTAGGGTTTCGAGAAAAGAAATGGAAAAAGCAGCTAAGGATCTTGATTTTATTGAAGCAGCCCGTTTACGCGATGAAATAAAGTCATTACAAAACCAGTTAGCATAAAAAAAGCTTGGCAAAATAAATTACCAAGCTTCTCAAAATAAACCATTAATTAATCTACTTTATGGAAACCAATTTTTTGGGTTGAGGTAAGGCTTCTTCTTTTTTTGGTAAACTAACAGTTAAAATCCCTTCTTTGTAAGTAGCACTGATCCTGTCTACATAAATAGTATCTGGAATATTAAATGAGCGCTTAAACGAATGGTAACCAAACTCCTTACGAGTAAAACTAGTTTCGGTCTCATTATACTTAGTGTGTGTATCAGAGGAAATGATCAACACACCCTCCTCTACTTCTATTTGAAAATCAGATTTTTTCATACCTGGCGTTGCCAATTGAATATCAAAGTGGTCATCTGCCTCAATAATATTTACTGAAGGCAGGGACAACTTTTGATTTTTCCAATCTTGATTAAATATTAATTCGTCAAATAAAGAGTTAAAATCGGGGTTTTGTATTTTTAATAAATTCATATGTATAGTTTTAAATTAAACTTTGTTTTCAAAGCTTAGTTCAAAACCTATGCCTTCTAAATATTAATGACAATTTGACGTATTTTAGACAAAAAATGATGTCATATTGACACCTACAGAGCATCTTTCACTTTTTTAGCGGCTTCTTCAAAAGCAGTAGCTGACAAAACATTAAGCCCTGATTCGTCGATTAACTTTTTAGCTAGATCAGCATTGGTTCCTTGCAATCTCACGATAATAGGCACTTTAATGGCATCACCCAAGTTTTTATAGGCATCTACAACGCCCTGAGCAACACGGTCGCATCGTACAATTCCGCCAAAAATATTTACCAAGATTGCCTCAACATTTGGATCTTTAAGAATTAAACGAAAGGCGCTTTCTACTCGGGCAGCATCCGCTGTACCTCCCACATCCAAAAAATTTGCAGGTGAACCCCCAGATTGCTTAATTAAATCCATCGTAGCCATAGCCAATCCAGCTCCATTAACCATACAGCCTACATTGCCATCTAAGGCTACATAATTCAATCCGACTTCACGTGCCTCAACCTCGGTAGTATTCTCCTCTGACAAATCTCGTAAATCTGCGTATTCCTTTTGTCTAAACAATGCATTTTCATCCAGAGTAACCTTGGCGTCTACTGCTAAAATTTTATCATCAGATGTTTTTAAAACAGGATTAATTTCAAATAATGAGGCATCAGCTCCTACATAAGCTTTGTATAGTGCTGTGATAAACTTAACCATTCCTTTAAAAGCGATGCCGCTTAATCCTAGGTTAAAAGCAACTTTTCTTGCCTGGAAAGACTGCAATCCGTGAGCAGGATGAATTTCTTCTGTAAAAATTAGCTCTGGCGTATTTTCAGCCACTTGTTCAATATCCATTCCTCCCTCCGTGGAGTACATGATCATATTTCTTCCTGTTTCACGATTAAGTAAAACCGAAACATAATACTCCTTAGGCTCTGAATCTCCTGGGTAATAGACATCTTCAGCAACCAGTACTTTATTTACTTTTTTACCCTCGGATGGTGTCTGCGGTGTAATCAATTGCATACCAATAATTTGATTAGCAATCGTTTCTAACTCAGTTAAATTTTTAGCAAGCTTTACACCACCCCCTTTACCTCTTCCTCCGGCGTGAATTTGTGCTTTAACGACATACCATGATGTACCCGTATCAGCTGTCAA
>CABXUL010000068.1 GCA_902515395.1 uncultured Bacteroidota bacterium
GACTTTGCCAGGGCTTTCAGGATCATTCCTTTTATTACTCCTAGGCAATTACACTCTACTTTTAGTAGATTCAGTGAATGCCATTTATTATACACTGGGTGATTTAATAAAAATGAATTTAGAATTTACCAACGATACTCATAGAATGAAATTACTTCGGTTGGCAGCTATTTTTTCTATTGGATCTATTTCAGGACTAATATTTTTCTCTAACATTTTGAGCTATGTATTAAAGAGACACTATCAAATCACAATTGCAATTATAATTGGTTTTATTAGTGGATCATTAGGAGTCATATGGCCTTGGAGAGAAAAGGTTTTTAAACTAAATGAAAAAGGAGATATAATCAATAACTCAATAGGTAATCCTGAGATTGCCTATTATGATTATCTTCTTCCTAATATAAAAACAATTGATTTTTGGTTTCTTATATTATTTATAATTTTAGGGGCTATTACTGTAACACTTCTCGAGAGGTATGGCGTCAAAAAAAATAAATAAAAAGGTTTTTGGTCTAATAGGAAGGAATATTGATTATTCTTTTTCCAAGAACTATTTTAATGAAAAATTTAGGCGAGATCAACTGGCCAATTGTTCTTACGAAAATTTTGATCTGGATTCTATCGAATCAATTCCATCTATTTTATCTCAAAGTAATCTTTCAGGGTTGAATGTCACGACACCCTACAAAAGAGACGTAATTCGTTTTTTAGATTACCTATCCGAACCGTCAAAAAAAATGCAAGCGGTAAATACAATTCGGTTTGAAAAAGATGGAAGAACAACTGGGCACAATACAGATGTTTATGGTTTTGAAGAATCCCTAACAAAACTTAAATCTCTGCTCCCTAAAAAAGCATTGATATTGGGTTCAGGAGGGGCCTCCTCAGCAGTTGCATTTGTATTAGACAAGCTTGAAATACATTATCAGTATGTATCAAGAAATCCTAAAAATGATCAAATTAGCTATCAAGACGTAAATGCAGATTTATTGAAAAATCATAAATTAATTATAAATGCCTCTCCAGTTGGAACATTCCCTAAGATAAATTTATCTCCAGAACTGCCCTACGATGAAATCAATGAAACTCATATTTTATTTGACTTGATCTACAACCCCAAAGAAACATTATTTCTTAAAGAGGGTAAAAGAAGAGGAGCTATAATTTCAAACGGATTAAAAATGCTTGAATACCAAGCAGAAAAATCCTGGGAGATTTGGAACAAATAGAAACAGTTCTTTTTTTTTTGTAAATTTTAGAAAAATTTCGCGTTTAACTTTTAAAACCTGATTGATATGGCCAAGAAAGATGAAAAAGCCAACGATCCTCAGGAAGAAAATTTGTTGACTCCCAAGAAAACGGTTACTCCTGAAGGTGATAGTGATATAAAAAATGGATTAACTGAATTTATCCCAGAGCACTCTGTCGAAAAAAATCAGTCCTCTACATCTAAAAAGGACAGAAACCAGAAGGAAAAAATAGATTATAGTTCAATTAGCATTACTGAACTTATCGGTGAGTTAGAAAAACTCACTAAGCAAGATAATTGGTTTAATCAGGGTAAAAATATCCAAGAATTATCCCAACAGTTTGAAAGGAAATTTAAAAACGAAATTAAGGCTAAAAAAGAAGAGTTTATTAAAGAGGGTGGTAATGAAATTGACTTCTATTTTAGACCCAACTATAAGAATGAGTTTGATCAGATTCTAAGGGATCACAAAAAGAAAAAAAGAAGTTTTTTTCTAGAAAGAGAGCAAACTCAAAAGCTAAATTTGGAAAAAAAACTTGAGATCATTGAAAATCTTAAAAATCTCATTAACGTTGATGAAAATATTAATGTTATTTATAAAAAATTTAGAAACTTACAGGAAATTTGGCACAAAACCGGGCCTGTCCCAAGAGCTCACAGTAATAATATATGGCAAACCTTTAAGCATCATACTGAAATTTTTTATGATTTTCTTCATCTCAATAGAGAATTACGCGATCTAGATTTTAAACACAATTATGAAGAGAAAATTAAGATAATTAATCAGGCTGAAAAATTATCTGAAATTTCAGACATACTAAAAGCTTCTCGGGATTTGAATATTCTTCATAGACTTTGGAAAAATGATTTAGGTCCAGTGGCTAAGGAGCATAGAGAAGAATTGTGGACAAGATTTCAAAAAGCTAGTCAAGTAATTCATAATAGAAGACAAGAGTTTGATAAAGAATACGATATTATCCTTGAGGACAATCTTAATAAAAAAAACGAACTCATAATAAAAATGGAAAATATCAAAAATAATTCTCCGAAAAATCATAACGAATGGAAAAAGTCTATTGAAAATTTAAATAAAATTAGAGAAGAATTTAAATTAATTGGTCAGGTAACAAAAAAACACAGTAAATTAACTTGGACTCGATTTAGAGAAATTAGTAGAGAAATTAATCGAGAAAAAAATAATTTCTACAAATCACAAAAAACTGAACACCGAAAAAATATAGAGCTCAAAAAAGCACTAATTAAAGAAGTAAAAGATATTCTTGAAAAGGAAGATTGGAATGAATATGCTAACCAAATGAAAAATATTCAAAAGGATTGGAAAAGTATTGGTTTTATTCCAAGAAAATTATCTGATCAGCTTTGGGAAGAGTTTAGTTCCAAATGCAATATATATTTTGACCGTATAAAAGCAGGCTATCAAAAGATAAGTGAAATGGAGTTAGAGATTCAAAAGAAAAAAGAAGTATTCATTGACAGTATTAAAGACTTTAAAATTC
>CABXUL010000069.1 GCA_902515395.1 uncultured Bacteroidota bacterium
TTCCTTGACCAACTATTTTCCCTCCATACTTTCCTCCCTTCGGACCGATATCTATAAGGTAGTCCACTGATTTAATAACATCCAAATTATGTTCAATAATTAATACTGAATTTCCTTTATCAATCAAACGATTCAATACATCCATAAGAACTCTTACATCTTCAAAGTGTAATCCAGTGGTTGGCTCGTCAAGAATGTAGAGTGTTTTTCCGGTATCTTTTTTTGATAATTCTGATGCAAGTTTAATTCTTTGGGCTTCTCCACCTGAAAGTGTTGTCGAGGATTGCCCTAAATTAATATAACCTAGTCCAACATCCTTAATTGTTTTTAACTTTCGATAAATATTGGGGTGACTTTCAAAGAAGCTACATGCCTCATTTACTGACATAGAAAGTACATCAGCAATTGATTTTCCTTTAAATCGAATTTCCAGTGTTTCTCGATTAAATCGTTTACCGTTACATGTTTCACATTCTACATGAACATCCGGCAAGAAATTCATTTCAATTATCTTCATTCCACCTCCTTGGCAGGCTTCACATCTTCCACCAACTACGTTAAAACTAAATCTCCCAGCTTTATATCCTCTTATTTGTGCTTCTGGCGTCATTGTAAAAAGCTTTCTAATTTCTGCAAATACTCCACAATACGTAGCAGGATTACTCCTTGGGGTTCGTCCAATTGGAGACTGATTAACATCAACAACTTTGTCAAGCTCAGTAAGACCACTTATAGACTTGTAAGGCAAAGGTTTTTTAACTCCATTATAAATGTAGGAGTTTAAAATTGGGTAAAGTGTCTCATTAATTAGTGTTGATTTTCCACTTCCTGAAACCCCTGTTATACCAACCATTATTCCTAAAGGTATTTCTATATCAATATCTTTGAGATTATTTCCAATACATCCTTTTAGAATTAGACTCTTTCCATTCCCTATTCTTCTAAATTTGGGAACATGAACTCTTTTCTTATTGTTAAGATATTTAGCTGTTAGGGTATTCTGCTTTTTTAGAAGTGACGGGGTTCCCTCAGAAATAATTTCACCACCATTTTTACCAGCCATTGGACCGATATCTATGATGTGATCTGCTCTTAATATCATATCCTTGTCATGTTCTACCACAATTACGGAATTACCCATATTTCTTAATACTTCAAGTGAATTAATAAGTTTTTCATTATCTCTTTGATGTAACCCGATACTTGGTTCATCCAAAATATAAAGGACACCAACGAGTTTCGATCCAATTTGTGTTGCTAATCGAATACGTTGCGCTTCACCTCCAGACAATGATTTAGATGACCGATCAAGGCTAAGATAATCAAGGCCAACGTTAATTAAGAATTGAAGTCTGCTTCTAATCTCCTTAATTATTTCTTCGGCTACAATTTGTTCTGAATCTGACAGCTTAGAGCTTAATTGATCAATCCAATTGTAGAGATCATCTAAATCCAAATTGCTGACTTGGGAAATATTTTTATTATCAATTCTAAAATTTAAAGATTCTTTATTTAACCTCATTCCATTACAAGAGGAACACTGTTTTTCATACATAAAATTTGATGCCCAGCGTTTTATTCCAGCTGATTCAGATTTTTCGAATTGGTGTATTATAAATTTCTCAATACCTTCATATTCAATTTTGTAGTCTCTCGTAATTCCTAATGTTTTTGATGGTAATGAAAATCTTTCATTGCCACCTTTCAATATCACTTCAAGCGCTTTTTTTGGTATTTTTTTAATTGGATCGGTTAGTAAGAAGTTATAGCGTTTTGCAATTACCTCCATTTGTCTGTATCCCCAATTGTTTTTCTTTTCACCAAGAGGGATTATACCTCCATTATTTATAGAAATATTATCATCAGGAATTATTTTTTCATGATTAATATCAAATTGGTTTCCTAAACCTCTACATTTTTCACACATTCCTTTTGGAGAATTAAAAGAAAAGGAATTTGGCTCAGGATGTGAATAGGATATTCCTGAGGTTGGACACATCAGATTACGACTTAAAAATCTTATTTTATTATTTTGATAGTCAATCAACATTATGGAGTCATCACCAAAAAGCATCGCTGTTTTTACTGACTCCTCGAGTCTTTTAAGATTATTTTCATCTTTATTTACGCGCAACCTGTCTACCACTAATTCTATATCATGTGTTTTGTAACGATCTATTTGCATTCCAGGTTTTAAATCAAGAATTTCACCATCAACTCGAACTCTTAAAAACCCTTGTCTAGACATAGAGTCAAATAGTTCTCTATAATGTCCCTTCCTAGATCTTATTAATGGAGATAGAATAGCAATTTTTTTATCAACATATTCATTAACAATCAGCTCTATTATTTGATCATCACTATAATTGACCATTTTTTTCTGAGTAACATAACTGTATGCAGAACCAACTCTAGCAAAAAGCAAACGGATATAGTCATAGAGTTCGGTTACTGTTCCAACAGTTGACCTTGGACTTTTTGATGTTGTTTTTTGCTCAATAGCGATAACCGGAGAAAGCCCATCAATTTTATCTACATCAGG
>CABXUL010000070.1 GCA_902515395.1 uncultured Bacteroidota bacterium
CCGCACTAGAACTAGTAGAAAACGCAAGGAGCTGAGCAGGAGAGATTCCTTTTATAAACTTATTGGGTTTTATTTTTACATAAAGCCTTACAATTGTAATATAAACGCCTATCATCAATACCAAACCGATTAATAGAGTGATCGCATACATACCCAGTGCTTTAAAAAGATCGAAACTGGGTGATTCGACAATCAAAGTGGCTAAAAGCGCAAAAACACCATAAGGTGCTGTAAGCATAATCAAATCAATCAGCTTAAGAATAACCTCATTAAAGGCGTCAAAGAACTCTTTTACTGGCTTAGATTTTTCTGGAGGAATAAGAATCAAACCAATTCCAAAAAACAAAGCGAAAAAGATGACCTGTAGCATGTTGCCATTCTCAGTAGTTGCCTTAAAAATGTTGCTTGGAACCAAATCCACAAGAGCTTGTAGAGGACCAGCTTCTTTTTGTTTTTGAGCCACTACCTGTTTTTCAGCAGCGTCAGACTTATAAGCAGCAATTAACTCCATGCGGGTAGACTCTGGAATAGAATTACCTGGACTAATGGTGTTCACCATAAATAACCCAACGGAGACTGCCATAATAGTCGTTACAAGGTATATACCAATCGTCTTGCCACCCATCATTGAAAGTTTAGAGATGTCCTTAAGATCGGAAACCCCCTTAATTAAAGAACCCAGAATCAAAGGCATAGCGATAAGTTTTAAGGCATTGATAAAGATAACCCCTAATGGCTTAATCCAGTCAGAAATGATCTTATTACCGTCCTCAATTTGAGTGAAAATAGCACCACATATCACACCGAGTAACATTCCTGTAATGATTCTCCAATGCAAGGGGAGCTTTTTCATAGATTATTTTTTAATCGTTCGATTAAGTAATGTAAAGTCCGCAAGTACGAGTGCAGCCATAGCCTCAATAATTGGAACAGCTCGGGGCACAACACAAGGGTCGTGTCTTCCCTTACCTCTCATATTAACAGTCTCTCCTTTGTTATTAATAGTTTTTTGAGACTGCATGATTGTAGCTACAGGTTTAAAAGCAACATTGAAATAAATATCCATACCATTGGAAATTCCTCCTTGAATACCACCCGATCGATTAGTTTTAGTAGTGCCATCAGAATTATACAAGTCATTGTGGTCACTTCCTTTGTTTTTTGATCCTTCAAAACCACTGCCGTATTCAAATCCTTTTACAGCATTTATCGAAAGCATGGCTTTACCCAATTCGGCATGTAACTTATCAAAAACAGGTTCCCCAAGACCTACAGGTACGTTTTGAATCACACATGTAATAATTCCACCCACAGTGTCCCCTTCTTTCCGGATTTGCTTAATGTAATTCTCCATCTCTGCAGCTTTTTCAGGGTCAGCACAGCGAACAGGGTTTTTCTCGATGTAATCAAAATCAAGTTCTTGGTAAGGCTTGTCTAAATTAATTTCACCTACCGAAGAAACATAGGCCGTAAATTTAACATCACTTAGAAACTGCTTTGCGATTGCTCCTGCTACTACTCTACTTGCAGTCTCTCTAGCGGAACTTCTTCCTCCTCCACGATAATCTCTAAAACCATATTTCTCATCATATACCCTGTCCGCATGAGAAGGTCGATATTGATCCTTGATATGATCGTAGTCTCTGGATTTTTGGTTGGTATTAAAAATTGCAAATCCAATAGGTACACCAGTTGTTTTACCTTGAAAAATACCTGACAAGAATTTAACTTCATCCGGTTCTTTACGTTGAGTAACAATCGCTGATTGACCTGGTTTTCTTCGGTCTAAATCAAGTTGTATAGCTTTCATGTCTAATTCTATTCCTGAAGGACAACCATCAATGATACCTCCAATAGCATCACCGTGGGACTCACCAAAAGTGGTCAATTGAAATAGGCTTCCGAATTTATTTCCTGACATTATTAAATTATTAAGACAAATATAAATGGAAAGTTTTGATTTGTTAAGGCTTAGAAGAATTTGTAACCATTTATCAATATCAGTAAGATAAAAATAAATTATGTTTTAGATTAAACTTAGACTTATGTTTTGAATTTAAAATAATTAGACCCAACTTAAAAAAGTCAATACTAAAGCAAATAGAATCATCTTTGATTATACTCTCCCATGCTCGGGTCATTCCAAAACTCCAATGGATATCATCAAAAATAATAATGGCATTTTGAGCTAAATGTTTTTTTAATAATTCAAAGTATTTTATTGTAGCATCAAATCGATGATTACCATCTATAAATACTAAATCAAATTTGATATTTAATTTTTTTAATTCTAATAATTTCTCGTCATATAAACCATTAATTACTTTGAATCTTCTTTTATCACTTATATGATTAAAACGATCTGTT